>NZ_JBHSQJ010000058.1:0-34744 GCF_042658505.1 Streptacidiphilus monticola
CTGCCGGTGGCCCGTCGCACGCCAAGTGCGGCGGGCCACCGCCGTGTTGAGGCGGACAGCCCCTTTCGGGGACGGCCGCCAGAAGCAGACGCACGCCGCACCCCACGCAAGAACGGCACAGGACCGTTACCGTCGCCTTCGGGGCCACGCCCACGACCGCCGCCGCGGTCCGCGGGCCCGCGGCTCGACGTAGCCACCCGGGGCCCCGGGGGGTCCGCGCACCACGACCGCCGCGCACCCCACGCAAGAACAAGACACGAGTCCCTCCGTCGCTCGGGGCCGCGCCCACGACCCGCCGCCGCTCGATCCGCCGGGCGGGGCACCTCAACCGGGCCGCCCGGCCCGGGGGTCCGCGCACCACGACCGCCGCCGCTCGGTCCACGGGACCGGCACCTCGACGGAGCCGCCCGGGGCCTGGCGTGCAACTACCTGTTACCGCAGGCAGGTACGCTCGGGCTGACCGGCAGTGGCGCGCAGAGAGGCCTCGCAGAGATGAGCACACCGCCCTTCCTGACCCTCCCCTCCTGCGCGCGCAGCGTCCGCGTGGAGACGTCGCGCGGCACCTTCGCCGCCCTGCATGCGAGGCCCGCCGGGGCGGCGTCGCGCGGGGCCGTCCTCCTCGTTCCCGGCTTCACCGGCAGCAAGGAGGACTTCATCGCCCTGCTGGAGCCCCTCGCCGGCGACGGCTGGGAGGTCCTCGCCGTGGACCAGCGCGGGCAGTACGAGACCGCCGGGCCGGACGACGAATCCGCTTACGCCCTGGAGCAGTTGGCGCTCGACGCGGTGCACCTCGGCTCCTCCCTCGGGGCGGGCCGTCCGGTGCACCTGCTCGGCCACTCCTTCGGCGGGCTCGTCGCCCGCGCCGCCGTGCTGCGCGGTGGCGCGACGGCTCCCTGGGCCTCGCTCACGCTGATGAGCAGCGGACCCGGTGCCGTCTCCACCGGCGAGGCCGAGCGGGTGAACCTGCTGCTGGCCGCTCTCCCGGAGCTGTCCATGGAGGAGATCTGGCAGGCCATGCGGGACATGGAGGACGCCTCGGGCGTCCGCCCGGGGCTGGCGCCCGAGATCCTGGAGTTCCTGCACCGCCGCTGGCTGGGCAACGCCCCGGCCTCCCTGGCCGGGATGGGGCGGCAGTTGGTGTCGGAGCCGGACCGGGTCGAGGACCTGGCCAAGTCGCCGCTGCCGAAGCTGGTCCTGTCGGGTGAGGAGGACTACGCCTGGCCGGTCGACCTGCAGGCGGACATGGCGCTGCGCCTCACCAGCGAGCACATCGTCATCCCGGGGGCGGGCCACTCGCCCAACGCCGAGCACCCCGCGGCCACCGCCGTCTCGCTCTCGGCTTTCTGGTCCTCCGTCAGCTGACACACTGTCAGTTCCCGTCCCGCGGAATAGGTCCGCGGGCATTCCGCGTTGTCCCCGGTGCAGCGCGGCCTGTCGCCTGCTGTGGCAGCTTCCGGGGATTCGCCGGAAACTCGGACTTAACGGACAGGCAATCGCGAGGAAGCGCCGCTGCGTGAAGCTTTTGTGTGGGCCGCTCCCTGGGCGGCCCTGGGGACTGCCGACGAAGGGAGCCGACCCGTGCGCTTCGAAATCCTTCGACTCGACCTTGACCACGCCTCCGAGACCGAACGCGACCCGCTCATCGCCGATGCCGAGACCGTCCGCGCGATGCTCGAGGACGCCGAACTGACGGGCCAGCGCCTGTACATCCGCCCCGCTCCGAGCACGGCGGCGGGAGCCGTCTGAACGGGTCCCCCGGCCGGGTGATCGTCCTTGACGGACCGGGCCGGGGGGAGGACCGTAAACGGTTATGAGGGGCGAGCCCAGTTGCCCGAGGTGCGGGGGCCGAGTCCGCGCCCCGGGCTTGTTCACGGACACCTGGCAGTGCGATGCGCACGGGACGGTCCATCCGCTGCAGCCCGTGGTCCCGCCCAGCGTCGAGGCGCTGGGCGTCGCTGTTGCCCGCGCGGAGGTCCCCGTCTGGCTGCCCTGGCCGCTTCCGGTCGGGTGGCTGTTCACCGGCATCGCGCATGTCGGGGACGACCGCGTCGGCGCCCGGGCGACGGCTGTCGCCTGCTCCGGCCCCGGCCCGCTGGGCGGCCCCGGTGAGCTGCTGCTGATCGCCGAGGAGCTCGGCGTGGGCCTCGGCGCCCGCTACGCGGGCCTGCCCGGTCCCGACCCCGGGGGGTCGATCCTGACGTCCAATCCGCCCGACGCGAAGGTGATGGCGGCCGGACGTCCGACGGCGCTGTGGCACGTGGCCGACGCCCCCGACGACCGCGCCGTCTTCGTCGGCGAAGCCCGCGGGCTGTGGCTGTGGGCCATCGTCTGGCCCGAGCGCTCGGGCCTGCTGATGTACGACGAACTGGTCCTGACGGACCTTCGGGAGGCCGGCGCGGAGCTGGACCTGCTCCCGTGCGGCGCGCTGAGCCCGCGGCTCCTGAAGTAGCCGACCGTCCCGCGCCCCTGGCGGGGCACGTACGATCCACGCATGCGCATCGACCTGCACGCCCACTCCAACGCCTCCGACGGGACCGACTCCCCCGCCGAGCTGGTCGGCAACGCCCTGGCCGCCGGGCTCGACGTCGTCGCGCTCACCGACCACGACACCACGGCCGGGTACGCCGAGGCGATCGACGCCGTCGCGGGGACCGGGCTCACGCTCGTCCCGGGCGCGGAGCTGAGCTGCCGGGTGGTCAGCGGGGGCCGTGGCGTGTCGATGCACCTGCTGGCATACCTCTTCGACCCCGCCGAGCCGGAGTTCGCGCGTGAGCGCGTACTGGTCCACGACGACCGGTTCCGCCGGGCGGAGATGATCGTCGAGCGCTGCCGCGCGCTCGGCGCGCCGATCACCTGGGCGCAGGTGCAGCGGATCGCCGGGACCGGCGCGGTGGGGCGTCCGCACGTGGCGTCCGCCCTGGTCGAGGCGGGAGTCGTGCCCACGGTGGACGCCGCGTTCACGGCGGACTGGCTGGCCAACAAGGGCCGGGCCGACGTGCCCAAGCGGGAGACCGATCCGGTCACCGCCATCCGCCTGGTCCGCGCGGCGGGCGGGGTGCCGGTCTTCGCGCACCCGGGGGCGGCCAAGCGCGGCGCCACCGTCACCGACGAGACGATCGCCGAGCTGGCCGCCGCCGGACTGGCCGGGCTCGAGGTGGACCACACCGACCACGACGCCGGGACTCGCGACCATCTGCGCGGCCTGGCAAGGGAGTTGGGGCTGCTGGTGACCGGGTCGAGCGACTACCACGGCAGCCGGAAGACGGTCCGGCTCGGGGCGAACACCACCGACCCCTCGGTGTACGAGGCCCTGGTCGACCAGGCGACGGGAGCCAAACCGGTCAAGGGCTGACCGGAACTGCTAGGGTCTGCGACCGCCCCTTCGGCACGGAAGCCGGTTCCCAGGGGCGACAACAACCTTGCAGGGGTGGGTTTATGGCGATTCGTCGCGCCAAGCAGAAGGAACAGGTCATCCAGAAGCTCTCGGAGCAGGCACCGCCTGGAGAGACCTTCCTGGCCTGTGTGCACGTCGAGACCGGGCCGAGCCCGTGGCTGAACGCGATCTTCGACGAGATCCCGCTGGTCGGGCTGATCGTCGCATTCACCCGGAAGTTCTACTTCCTGACGCTGACCAACACCTCCGTGGTGGTCAACAGCGCCAGCCGGTGGACCAACCGTCCGGGCGAGATCGTCGTGTCCTGGCCGCGGGACCAGGTGCCGATCACGGACATCAAGCGCGGCACGGTGTGGAGCAAGATGTACCTCACCTTCCCGGGCCACGCGTCCGGCACCCGGCTGAACATCCACCGCTACTGGCGGAACGAGTTCGACCAGCTGATCGGCTCGCTGCCGCACCTGGCTGCGCACATCCCGCCGCAGCAGCAGGGCGACTTCCAGCAGGCCGCGCAGCCCAAGTGACGGGCCGTCAGGCCGGCACGTCCGGCAGCGGTCTCAGTCGGTGAGCGGCACCGACCGGCGCGCGGGGTCGCGCAGGTCGGTGCCGTGGCGCAGCCAGCGCTCCTGGAGCTCGGCAGCGCCGTGCACCCGCTTGTGGGCGGCCTCGTTCGGGGTCATCGGCAGCAGCGGCAGGAAGCGCACCGGGTCGGCGGGGGCCGGGAGTTCGAGGTCCTCGACGAGGCCGCCCGGCTCGGCGACCAGGAACGCGGTGAAGGGTGCGCCGGCCCACAGCGGACCGCCCAGGTCCAGCGAGGCGCCCGGCGCCACGACCAGCCCCTCCACCTGCGGCGAGGCGGCGAGCGTGGCCAGCGGACGGAGCACCTCGTCCCGGCCCCCACGGACCGTCAGCACCAGCTCCGCGCGCGGGCCTTCGAGCGGGTCGGCGACCAGTGCGGTCGGGTCGGCCATGGGCGCGGCGGACATGCCGAGGGTGGCGTAGCGGTAGAGGCCGTCGGCCGCCGGGAAGCGCAGCACCTCGATGCGGTCCGCGCCGAGGAAGGTGACCGAGGCACGGCCGTCCGGCTCGCCGAAGGTCGTGATCAGTCGGGCTTCGACGGCGATCAGCACGTCCGAGGGCTGGGTCATGGGGGCGAGCCTACTTCCGTCCCGCGCGGACGATCAGCAGCAGGCCCGTGAGGATCATCCCCACGGCCGGGTAGACGGCCACCGGCGGCAGCTGGCCCAGCCAGACCGCGGCGATCAGGGCCGCCCCGGGGGTCTCCATCAGGATCGCGGTGGAGACGAAGGAGGGCCCGAGCGCCTTCACCACGCGGTTGCTCAGCGAGTGCCCGAGGAACTGCGCGCTGACCGTCAGCGCGACGATCTGCCACCAGGCCGTGGCGCTGTACCCGCCGAGCGCCTGGCCGGACGCCAGGCAGGCGACGAGGAGCAGCACGGCCGTGGTCGCGTAGCAGACCGTGGTGTAGGCGGTGGTGCTGACGGTCCGTCGGACCTCGCTGCCCAGCAGGAAGTAGCCGGACGCCGCCATGCCTGCGCCCAGGGCCAGGACATCGCCGAGCAGCGCGCGCGAGGAGAGCGTCAGGTCCACCCCGGTGAGCAGCAGGACGCCGGCGAAGGCGACGACGATGCCCAGCCAGACGGTGCGCGGCGGGCGGTGTCCGCGCAGCCGCAGGACGAGCGTCGTCCACAGCGGGGTGATCGTGCACAGCGCGGTGGAGGTGGCCACCGAGGTCAGCCGCAGACTGGGCAGCCACAGCGCGAAGTGCACGGCCAGGAAGCCGCCTGCGGCGAGCGAGAGCCGGACGCTGCGCCGCGTCATCGCCCGCAGTTCGGCCCGGTGCCGCAGCAGGGCCAGCGGGGTGAGCACGCCGGTGGCCATGCAGTTGCGCCAGAAGGCGATGGCGAGCGCGGGCGCGGCCGTGGCGCTGATCAGCGGCGCGGACAGGGCGACGCCGCCCACCGCGAGGGCGAGCAGCAGGAACTCGATCCGGGGCACGGCCCGCAGGTCGGGATGTGCCTGCGGCGGGGCGCTCGCCTGTGCTGTCGCGGCCACGTGCGGTCAGTCCTCGTCGTCAGGGTGGTAGGCGGGGTGGAGCGGGCGGAGTCAGGCCCATGGGCATCCTATGGCCCTGTCAGGCCGACGGGCAGGCGATAATGCGGGGCATGACTGAGCCGAGTGCCGAGCTGGTGGACCACGCGCTGATCGAGGAGGCCGCCAAGAAGTCCGCCCTGCTGTGGGTGCGGGCCGAGGCGGGCGGGCCCGACCGTGCGCTGTGGCACGCCTGGCACGAGGGCGCGGTCAACGTCGTCGTCGGCGGTGACGAGCAGCCGGCCCCCGCGGAGCTGGGGTCCGGCGCGGTGGTCCGGATCACCCTGCGCAGCAAGGACAAGTGGGGCCGCCTGGTCGCCTTTCCGGCGCGGGTGGAGGAGCTCGCCCCCCGGACGGAGGCATGGCAGGCGGCGGCGGAGGAGCTGAAGGCGAAGCGGCTCAACTCCCCCGACTTCGAAGGCGTCCTCGACCGCTGGGCGGCGTCCTCCACGGTGCTGCGGCTGGTCCCCTCGGGCCCGAGCGTGGAGAACCCCGAGCGGTTCCCGGCGGACGCCCATCTCGCCACCCCTGTCCCCACGTCCGCCACCACCCGCAACCCCCAACCGGCCGGCCTCCCGAAGCTCCTGTTGCGCAAGCTCCGCAAGCGCGCCTGAGGGGCGCACCCTGCGGCGGCTACCGGGGTTACTGTTAGTGCTGATTTGTCCCCGATTGTCGTGGGTGGAGGCGGAACAAGGGCATGAGCGGCAGTTCTTCCCGGGTCTTCGTCTCGCACCTGTCGAACGTGGCCGTCTTCGACCCCAATGGGGACCAGGTGGGGCGGGTCCGGGACCTCGTGGTGAACCTGCGCTTGGGCGGGCGGCCGCCGCGCGTCCTCGGCTTCGCCGTGGAGGTCGTCGGCAAGCGCCGCGTGTTCCTGCCGATGACCCGGGTCACCAGTCTGGAGTCCGGGCAGGTGATCACCACGGGCGTGATCAACATGCGCCGCTTCCAGCAGCGCTCCAGCGAGACCCTGGTCCTCGCCGAACTCCTCGACCGCCGCGTCGCCCTCCGTGAGGACGGGCCCGCCGGAAAGGCCGGGGACCTGGTCACCGTCCTGGACGTGGGCATGGTGCCGGCCCGCGCGCGCGAGTGGGAGGTCGACAAGGTCTTCGTCCAGAAGGGCAAGCCCGGACGCCTGCGCCGCGGCAAGGGCGAGACCTTCGTCCTCGACTGGACCGCTGTCACCGGCTTCTCGCTGCGCGAGGAGGACCAGGGAGCGGCCAACCTGCTCGCCACCTTCGAGCAGCTGCGGCCCGCCGACCTGGCCAACGTCCTGCACCACCTCTCCCCCAAGCGGCGCAGCGAGGTCGCCGCCGCGCTGGACGACGAGCGGCTGGCCGACGTCATGGAGGAGCTGCCCGAGGACGACCAGGTCGAGATCATCAACGCGTTGCACCAGGAGCGCGCGGCCGACGTCCTGGAGGCGATGGACCCCGACGACGCCGCCGACCTGCTCTCCGAGCTCCCCGACGCCGACGCCGAGCAACTGCTCCTGCTGATGGAGCCCTCCGAGGCGGCCGACGTGCGCCGGCTGCTGAGCTACCCGGAGAACACCGCCGGCGGGCTGATGACCACGGAGCCGATCATCATGCTTCCCAACGCGACCGTGGCCGAGGCACTGGCCCGGGTCCGGGAGCCGGATCTGAAACCGGCTCAGGCGTCCGTCGTCTTCGTCTGCCGCCCGCCCACGGAGACGCCGACCGGCAAGTACCTGGGGCTGGTCCACTTCCAGCGGCTGCTGCGCGAGCCGCCCTACACCCTGCTCGGCGGCATCGTCGACCGGGACCTCGACCCGCTCGGCCCCGGCACCGAACTCCCGGTCGTCACCAGCTACTTGGCCACGTACAACATGGTCGCCGCTCCGGTCGTCGACGAGATCGGCAACCTGCTCGGCGCGGTGACCGTGGACGACGTCCTGGACCACATCCTCCCGGAGGACTGGCGCGAGACGAGCAACCATGGCAGCCGATAAGCAGCAGAACCAGCCCCGCCGCGACCGGCCGGACCGCCAGGACCGGTTGGACCGACTGGACCGCCTGGACCAGCCGCAACTGCGGCGGGCCCTGGTGTCCCTGCCGTCCCCCGGGCCGGACGCCTTCGGACGGGCCTCGGAAAGGATCGCCCGCTTCATGGGCACCGGGCAGTTCCTGGTCTGGATGACCTTCGTCATCCTGTGCTGGATCGGCTGGAACGTGCTGGCCCCGAAGGCGCTTCGGTTCGACGAGTACCCGTTCATCTTCCTCACCCTGGCCCTGTCCCTGCAGGCCTCCTACGCCGCCCCGCTGATCCTGCTGGCGCAGAACAGGCAGGACGACCGCGACCGGGTCACCGCCGAGCAGGACCGGGCCCGGCAGCTGCGCAACGTCGCCGACACCGAGTACCTCACCCGCGAGGTCGCCGCGCTGCGCCAGGGCCTGGGCGAGGTGGCCACCCGCGACTTCCTCCGCTCCGAGCTGCAGCAGCTGCTCAAGGAGCTGGAGAACCGGCCCGTGCTGTCCAGCCAGGACGTGGACGAGGAACTGGGCCAGTGAGCCGGGGAGTCCGGTGAACCCGTGGAATCCGTGGAATCCGTGGAATCCGGGGAATCCGGGGGACCCGCGGAGTCCGGGGGACCCGCGGAGTCCGGGGGACCCGCGGAGTCCGGGGCCAGTGACCCACAGCACCTGCTGAGCGGGATTCACTCCTGCTACCGGGCCGTACCATCAAGGCATGGCTTCCGACACACAGGCGACCCCCATCGAGGAGCGCGTCCACGCGGCCCTCGGGACCGTGCAGGACCCGGAGATCCACCGGCCCATCACCGAGCTGGGCATGGTCAAATCGGTCGCGGTGGACGCCGCGGGCGCGGCCAAGGTCGCCGTCTACCTCACCGTCTCCGGCTGCCCCATGCGCGACACGATCACCTCCCGGGTGCAGGAAGCCGTGTCGGCCGTCCCCGGCATCTCCTCGGTCGAGGTGGAGCTGGACGTCTTCAGCGCCGAGCAGCGCAAGGCCCTGGCCGAGCAGCTGCGCGGCGGCCAGACCGAGCGGGAGATCCCCTTCGCCAAGCCCGGCTCGCTCACCCGCGTCTACGCGGTCGCGTCGGGCAAGGGCGGCGTCGGAAAGTCCTCGGTGACGGTCAACCTGGCCGCGGCGCTGGCCGACCAGGGCCTCAAGGTCGCCGTCGTGGACGCCGACATCTACGGCCACAGCGTGCCCCGCATGCTGGGCGCGGACGGCCGGCCGACCCAGGTCGAGAACATGATCATGCCGCCGAGCGCGAACGGCGTGAAGGTCATCTCGATCGGCATGTTCACCCCGGGCAACGCCCCCGTGGTCTGGCGCGGCCCGATGCTGCACCGCGCGCTGCAGCAGTTCCTCGCCGACGTCTACTGGGGCGACCTGGACGTCCTGCTGCTGGACCTCCCGCCGGGCACCGGCGACATCGCCATCTCCGTCGCCCAGCTGATCCCGAACGCGGAGATCCTGCTGGTGACGACCCCTCAGCAGGCCGCCGCGGAGGTCGCGGAGCGGGCCGGCACGATCGCGCTGCAGACGCACCAGACGATCGTCGGCGTCATCGAGAACATGTCCGGAATGCCGTGCCCCCACTGCGGCGAGATGGTCGACGTCTTCGGCACCGGCGGCGGCCAGACGGTGGCCGACGCGCTCACCCGCGCGACGGGCGCGAGCGTGCCCGTCCTCGGCAACATCCCGATCGACGTCCGCCTCCGCCAGGGCGGCGACGAGGGCAAGCCCGTCGTCCTCTCCGACCCCGACTCCCCGGCGGGCGCGGCCCTGCGCACCATCGCGAAGAAGCTGGCCCAGCGCCAGCGGGGCCTGTCGGGCCTGTCGCTCGGGCTGACGCCGAAGAACAAGTTCTGAACTGCCGAAGCCACTACTTGCAACGCGACCGCCGATCGCATCCCTGACCTGCACGGGAGTGGTCGGCGGTTGTTGTTGCTGGGTGACATTGGTTCACTTCGTACGGCCCGGTCACGGCCCAGACCGAATGGCCCCAGGTGAATCCACGACCCGCACTCCAACCACGCGGAGGCCGCTCAGCCTCCATCCATAGACGCGGAACCTGCTGTCGCCTTCGGCTACGGTCTGCGAGTGACCATCGATGCACTGCGCCGGCTGGGCCGCGCCGAGTCCTCCGAGGTCTGGGATCGCTTCGATGCCGCGTTCAGCTTCCGGCCCAGCATCGTCGACTTCCCGGGCATCCGCGAACCTGCCCCTTCGGTCACGTGGAACCTGGCCTCGGTGCAAACGCGACCGGGCGGCGGCGAACGGCCTGCGTTCGTCGAGGTGGTCGAAGACGCACTCGCCGCCTGCACGCCACCGGGGCAGTGCCTATTCATCCTCGACTGGCAGCACACCAGCTACGCGCTGCGCCCCGACCTACCGCCCACGGACATGTTCCTTCCGCATGCGCTGGAAGGACGAGCGCGACCGGGATGGCCCCGCAGCCCCTATCCGCACGGCGACTACTGCATCTTCCTGAGCGAGGACTTCACCTTCGGGAGCTTCGGGCACCCCTGGGAGCCATCCCTCTGCCTCTTCGGTGAAGCTCTGCTCGACGCAGTGAGCCCCCGCCTGGAGCCCCTCCTGCCAGATGTCCTACGCCGCAACGGCAAGACCGTGAAGTGAGACGACGATTCACTGGTGCTCTCTCAAGCGCGAAGGCCCAGACCGGAGTTCATGTGTCCTGGCCTGAGCCGCTTCTGCGTGTGGCGGGCGACGGTAATCGAACCCGCGTAGCTAGTTTGGAAGAGTCCGGCCGTGGACCACTGCTGAGCTAGCCCTACGCCGACCTGCGCCTCAGTGTCACCGACACCGTGGTTCCCCGTGGCTCACCTCCGATTCCCGTCCGACATGGCACGCATGTGGCACGCGACGGAGACGACGGTGCGCCCGCCGTGCCCGCACTGCCATGATCCCGCGATCGCCGTACAGCGGCGGTGCAGCTATGTTAAGAAGGACCCGGGTCGGCTTAGCCGCATAGATGGGGTCTAGAACGGTGCTTCTGACAGACTTTGCGTCATTGGTCAACACTCAGGCGGATTGGATCGGGATCCATTCCCCGGATCACGGGGTTTCCGAGACCAGAACCGCTGATTCTAAGTATGTAGTGCCTGACATTCGCATGGTCAACGGCTGCGATCCACTCACTCCAAGCGTGATGATTGTCACCGCTCCCGCAGCCGTTGGAAAAAGCACGGCAGCATCCTTCTTGAGCTTCCACCTCAAAGCTCCCGTCCTCGATCTCTCGACGCTCCAGGTTGGGGACGCGACCCTCGAAGGCTCTCTCTCCAAGGCATTGGGCGCAGGGAACTTTGCCCGCTACCTCGATCGAATGGTTCACGGTGCGGCGACCTTGATAGTCGATGCTCTTGATGAAGCCGAAGTGCGCTCCGGGCAAGCCAATTTTCGAGCTTTCATTAGGGGGGTTGCAGATACAGCATCGGCGTTTACTGGCAAGCCGGCCGTGGTGATACTTTCTCGCGCCGAGAGCTCTCAAGCATTGGTGGAGACCCTGGAGGAGCGTCGGATCCCGTTCGCCCAGTTCGAGATACTTCCGTTTAATCGAGAACAGGCCGAGCATTACTTGGATGGGCGAATCTCCGACATATACAGCGCCTCCGGGCGAGAGATGATCCACAAGAAGCACCGGGAGCCGTTCACTAAAGCACGAGACGCGCTTTTCAAAATTATGGCTTCAGCACTTTCTGCTACCGATGGAGAAATCTGGGAAGTCCCCGCGGTCCGCGACTTTCTAGGGTACGCCCCAGTGCTGGATGTGGCTGCAGAATTCTTGGCGGTGGATAATTTTGCGACAGTCAGCCGAGATTTCTCATCCAAGGCGGCGGATAGGGGGCTGGTGCACTGGGATATGGTGTCCCAGGTAATTGACCACCTGCTCGTGCGAGAGCAGGAAAAGTTCGTCGCGCAATTCTCCAAGACCCCTGAGTTTATTGCCCTCGATGATCCCCGGCTTGCGGCTGCCCTCTATACACCGGAGGAGCAGTGCGCACGTCTTCTCGATTATGTCGAGAACATGCGGATACCCATGGACCTGCCCGGGCACTTGCCAGCAAAGGTGCGCGAGCCTTATGAGACGGCCGTGAGCGCCCAGCTGGCAAATCACCCATTCCTGCGTGGAAGTGGCTGGTTCAACGTCATCTTCCGCGATTATGTCACGGCCCGGGCAATTTCTAGCGCAAGTACGTCTGCGGATACTGGTCAGGCAATTCGGAGAAGGCTCCTTTCTGCTGAATGGAAGCACTCGCCGATGTTTGGCTACTTCACATTTACTCTGTCCCGTGCCGTGTCAGAGGATGTCGCTCAGTGTCATTCAGAGCTGCTCGGAGCGCTATACGAGTCGTTCAAGTCCATGTGTGACTCTCGGGACACACTGCGCATCATAGTCGGAAAATCTGGAAACAGGCTCATTGCAACTTTTGCTGTTTTGACCGAGATAGACACAGGTTCTGCGGATTCTGGGAAGTTCCTGGTCTCCATGGGGCCTCTGGGATTCGTTACGCATGAAGGCACCATCGGCATCTCTTTCCCCCGAGAGCTGAGTCACGCGGACATCTATGAAGTACCCGAGGTCACGCTTGGTGGCGACGGGGGATCCTTCAAGCTGGGGCCGCAAGTGTATATCTCTTGCGGGGAGTTGCTGGTCCTAGCTAAAGAGGTTCACGTTCACGGGGAGGCCTCGAAGTATCCGGTCCTCTTGAATCTGGGCTCCCTGACCAGCGAACACGTTAATCTCAAGGCTGAGCCGGAGCAGCTCATTGTGGTCTGTGATGAGCTGTTCTACCCTTGGAGCCAGCACCAGAAGCGGGTGAATCTCGATGAGCTTCGGAGCAACTCCCGCGAAGCCTACTGGCTCTACGTGGAGCTTCGTCGAATAGTTTTGCGGTTCAAGGATGCCAAGGCGGGAGAAGTGGCTTTGTATCAGCCATTCCTTGACAATCTTGTCATCGGCGAAAATCGGCGTGCCCGTATTGCCCTGGACTTCCTTCAGGATATCGGCTGTGTCACTCTGCGAAATAGCATGTACCTGCTCAATCTGGCAGAATATGCAAAGCTTGGCATTTCGAGAACTCAGCTTAGAAATCTGGAGATGACCGAGGCGAGCAAGGAATGGGCGGAAAGATTGATGAACTTCGCGGCAGCTCAATGAGCGAAGAAAGGTCGTTGTCGCGAAGCTAGTCGCATCCGGCTCGCGACAAGGCGTACCCGCGCAAGGCAGCCCTGCTGCCATCCCGTCTGCCGTCGACCCACACACCGTGGAGCGG
The DNA here is from genome assembly GCF_042658505.1 of Streptacidiphilus monticola. Classification (NCBI taxonomy): domain Bacteria; kingdom Bacillati; phylum Actinomycetota; class Actinomycetes; order Kitasatosporales; family Streptomycetaceae; genus Streptacidiphilus; species Streptacidiphilus monticola. Next base: position 12,796 of record NZ_JBHSQJ010000058.1, read on the forward strand.
GCCTGCCCTGTGGGGTCCAGGTGGAGCGCCCCACTGGACGACCGACCTGGACCCCACAGGGCAGGTCTGCTCGGCTTCGCCTGGGTCGATGGTGGACGGGATGGCAGTCCCTCGCTCACCCCTACGGCCGGCCACTGTCGGCACCTTCCCCGGGCTATCCCGGTGCCGGAGATCCCCTGTTCTTCTGGCTGGCTGGCCGGTCAGTCCGGCTCCTGCCATGCCTTCCGCTTGCGGTCCGCCCCGCCGGGCGGCGCGGGGCGAAGACTGGAGCGCGCCCGAGCGGGGGCGGGCCGCGCCGCGTGAGCGGCGTAGGCCCTTGATGAAGTAGAGAAAGTCATCACAACTCCCCTCCCCACCATCCCCGTTCCCTGTTCCTCGCTCCTTGGGCCCTACGCCTAGCGCGGCGCGCTCTCCCCCTGATACGTCCACGTCTGCCCCGTGCCCCGGTACTCGGATACCGGAATCGGCTGCACGTCCGGGCGCATGCGCGAGGTGTACAGGGTGCCTTCGAGGTGGTCGACTTCGTGGGCGACGAGTCGGGCGTCTCCGTCCTGGAAGATCGTGATGCGGGGCTGACCGTCGATGTCCTGGTGCTGAACGGTGATCTGACGGGGCCTTGGGACCTGGCCGCGGACGTCGAAGAAGCTCCAGCAACCTTCGTACTGCTCGTCGGTCTCGACGGACTCCTCGATGATCCGGGGGTTCAGCAGCGTGATCATCTGGCCGTCCGGGGTGCGCACGATGGCGGCGGCTCGGTCGATGCCGAGCTGAGGGGCAGCGACTCCCATGCCCTTGCTGAACTGGTGGATGCCTGCGGCGCGTTCGGCGGCGGAGTTGAGTTCTGCCACAACTCGGCGGGCGTCCTCCGCCTCTGCGGGCAGGTTGAAAGGCCGGGACGGTGTGGTGAGGATCGGGTCTCCCGCCTGGACAACGCCGATGGACCGCATCTTCTCACTGGGGGTGGCGGGCATGGCCTTGGCGGACTCCTCCTGATCGGGGCGGGCGCGGAACTTCCACTCCAGCCGGTAGCGCGCGTGCAGGGGCGGTTCGTCCGTGGACCATGAGTAGATCCGCCGGTCCCCTGCCGCCTCCTGCTGGATGGCGGTGCGGAACGGGAACGCGGCGGCCGTCATCGTGGTTTCGGTGCCCCACACTGCCGGGTCCAACGCGGCGGGGAAGTTCAGGGTCACGCTCAGGCGCTCAGTGGGCAGGCGTACGGCGCGCTGGAACCAGGTGCCCCACTTGTCGTCGCTGACGGTGTAGCTGTACTCGATCCACGCCGTGTCGCCAGGGTAGAGCGGGTACCGGCCGTCCTCGTTCTCGAAGAGGAGCCAGACCTCCTTGAAGGCGTCGCGGTCGTGCTTGACGCGCCACCCGACCGGCTCGTTGCCGACCTTCGCGGCAAGGCTGATCTCTTCCCAGGTGAGGGGGTTCTCCCGGTGGTGGAGGTTGGAGCGCTCCGGATTGCCCGGGTACCGGTCCACGGAGATCCGGATGAGGTAGCTCGTGATCGGGTCGGCGCTGGCGTTGAGGAGCTTCCGGCGCTGGGTCGCCCGGTACACGCTGCCGTCGTAGTACAGCTCCGCGTCGTCGTGCAGGACAACCACGCTGGCCGGCTGCGGGTCCGCCGTGGAAGCCTCGGACACGTGCTGGTGTGGGACGGCCTCGCTCCGGAGACGGCCCTCGATCTCGGCGTGCGACCTGCGCAGGGAACCGCCAGCATGCAGCGCCTTGTCCGCCTGCTCGGCGAACTCCCGCGACGGGCGCTGCTGGCCACCCTCGACCTTGGAGACGTAGGACGGCGTATAGCCAACTGCCTTGGCCAGAGCTGACTGTGAGAGCCCACGCACGTCTCTCCAGCGCTTCAGCTCCGCGATGAACGGCTCTGCTGCTGACGCCTCGTCGGCCATCCGGCCTCCCCCTGGACTGTGCCTGTGAGTGATCGATGAGTGACCGACTCTCAGCCTTCAATCACTGCCACGACCTGCGGTTCGCTGTCCATGCCAGATCGGAAGTTACCGCACGAAGGAGCGGGCAGCGACCATGACCCCGGAAGAACTCGCCTCGGTGTTGGACCAGTTGGCAGACCTCACCGACAGGCTGCAAGCCCTTGATCGGTCCGTCACCGCGATCGACGAGAAGCTCCGCGACGATCCGACACCTTCTCCTCAAGCGCGGCCAGACGTTCGGTCAGCCCCTCGACCGTCTTCTCAAGCTGGCGGAGGTGCTTCGTGATCGTCACGAACTCCGCAGAGCCCTGCGGCTCTCGGGGTGCCTCCGCTGCCTCGGCGCGAACGAAGCTGCCGCGACCTGGACTCGTGTAGACCAGGTTCTCGGCTCGAAGGATCTCCACGGCGCTCTGCGCGGTCATCGGGGCCACGTTGTACTTCTCGGCCAGCTTCCGCACGGAAAGCAGCTTCGCGCCGGCGCCCAGCTCGCCTGACTGGATCTCGGCGCGGATCGCGTTGGCTACCTGGCGCGATGCGGGCTCGGACTCGTCGGGGCTCAGGCTCATGAACCGAGAGTATCGGCAATTTCCGTTCTAGGGCACCCAAGACACTTGCCACTGTCTGTCATAGGTGTACTATGACACTCAAGACGCGCAAGACAGATGCTCGGGGCGACGCTCCTACCGCCAAGCAGAACGCGCCGCCCCTCCCCTCTCTCAAGGGAGCTTTCATCATGCCTGCACTGCTGCCCACTGCGCTCGTGTCCCGTCCGGAGTTCTCGCCCGAGCTGGCGGAGCTGACGGAGACGGAGCTGATCGCGGCGCTCCACGCCTCGGAGTACCGACCCACCATGGACCCGGCTCCGGCGGACCTGGCCACCTTCGCGCTCCAGGGCCTGCGGTTCCGGGGGCGGCTCGGCGTCGCGCAGGACGCGATCCAGCTCCTCACCTACTGGATGGTGCTCGCGCAGAACGACGACCCGGCCAAGGTGGCCAAGGCCCATGCCGCGCACCGGGAGAGCTTCGACGCGAAGCTGATCATCCACCTGTCGGCCGTCGTGCAGCGCAACCGGCGCTCGCTGCGGTCGGTGCGCACCGGTCACGACTGCCCGGTCTGCGGCGGCTTCCACGCGCAGCCGAACGCGGAGTGTGCGGCGGAGTTCGCGGCCCGGTCGTGGATGGACTGCCCCGCCTGTGAGGGGACCGGCTGGGACACGACGGGGATGGAGGTCTTCTGCCGGACCTGCTGCGGCTCCAAGCTGGTCGAGGCCGGACCGATCCGTTCGGCGGTGGCGGCATGAGCATCCGCCTCGTGGGCTCGCGCTGGCTGGCCAGCACCGAGACCCCCGCGCCGATCGTCGCCCCGGTCCCGCGCCCGACCGGTCATCCCGTCAGCTCCGCCCGCAGCCCGTTGGCGGCTGCCCGGCTGGTGCTGGGGTGGACGCAGGCCCGCGCCGTGCGCGTGATGACGGACACCGCCCGTGCCTGGGGCTGGACCCTGCCGGAACGGGACTCGCTGATGCGGCAGTTGCGCCGCTGGGAGTCCGGCGCTGGCCGACCCGCCCCCGACTACGTACTCCTCCTCGCCTCGGTCTACGGCCGCACCCCGGCGGAATTGGGCATCGCCCGCGAAGATGCGGGGGCGGCCGCGTGAGCGATGTGCTGGACGGGCTGGGTGGGCTGGACCGGGTGCAGGTGCTCGACCTGATCCGGCTGGCCCGTCAGGGCGGCATGGACCGCCTCCAGGACCAGATCCGCCGCACCGGCGGCTGCGCCCACCCGGTCCACCTCCAAGGCTTCCGCACCCTGCTGCACGGCCCGACCGGACAGGTCCTGCACCGGTACGCGACCGACGACGAACCGGGACGGCGGCTCAAGGTCGCCTGCGGCAACCGGCGCGCCTCACGCTGTCCGACCTGCGCCCGGACCTACGCGGCCGACACCTACCACCTGATCCGCGCCGGGCTGGCCGGCGACCCCTCCAAGGGCGTGACCCCGGAGGTTCGGGACCACCCCCGCGTGTTCGCGACGCTGACCGCGCCGTCGTTCGGCCCGGTGCACAACCGCCCCGACCACGGGCCGTGCCGCTGCGGACGCCACCACGCGGCAGACGACCGGGAGTTGGGCACGCCGCTCGACCCCGACCACTACGACTACGCGCACGCGGTGCTGTGGAACAACCACGCCCCCGAGCTGTGGCGGCGGTTCACCATCTACCTGCGCCGCGAACTGGCCCGCGCCGCCGGACTGACGCAGCAGGAGTTCGCCGACACCGCCCGGGTCTCCTTCGGGAAGGTGGCCGAGTACCAGCGCCGGGGAGCGGTCCACTTCCATGCCGTGATCCGCCTCGACGGTCCCGACGGCGCGGACGCCCCACCCCCGGCCTGGGCCTCGGTCGAGCTGCTCGACCGCGCCATTCGGGCCGCTGCCCGCCGGGTCTCGGTGCCGCTCCCGGCCTCCGGCTCGGTCCCCGCCCTGGTGCTGCGCTGGGGTACTCAGCTCGACGTCCGCCCGGTGGTCGCGTTCGGGGACGGCTCCGAGATCACGGAACAAGCCGTCGCCTCCTACGTGGCCAAGTACGCCACCAAGTCCGCCGAGGCCACCGAATCGGTGGACCGCCGCATCATCGAACGCCAGGAGATCGACCGGCACCACCTGCCGGACCACAAGCCTGCTGGGACCTCGACCCGCATTACCCGGACCGGCTGCTGGCGCACTGGTCCCACATGCTCGGCTTCCGCGGCCACTTCTCCTCCAAGTCCCCCGCGTACTCGACCACCCTCGGCCAACTGCGCCAGGCCCGCGCCGACTTCCGCGCCGCACAGGCCCGCGAGGAACTGCGCGAACGCCTACTCGCCGACGGGCTCCCGGACCTGGACGACCTGCCCGAGACGGAAACCCTCGTCCTCGCGCACTGGTCCTACGCCGGGTCCGGCCTGACCCCGGGCGAATCCCTGCTTGCCGCCGGGGTCGCCCGACAGCTCGAACACAACCGCACCACCGCCAGAGAGGAGCTGCCCACGCTGCTCCACGACCAAGAGGAGATCACCGCATGGCAATGACCAGGGGGGACCTGCCCACCCGCTACCTGACCCCGGAGGACGTGGCCGAACTGCTGGCCGTCCCGGTCCAGACGCTCTACCAGTGGCGCCGCAAGCGCACCGGCCCGCCCGCCTTCCGGGTCGGCCGTCACCTGCGCTACGACCCTGCACAGCTGCGGGCCTGGATCGCCCGGCTGACCACCGAGGCGGGTGCCGCCTGATGGCCGGACACGTCCAAGACCGCTGGTACAAGACCGAACCGGGCCCCGACGGCAAGCCCCGCCGAGTGCGCACCGACCGCTACGGCACCGGCATGCGCTACCGCGCCCGCTAGGTCGCCCCGGACGGCACCGAGAAGAGCCGGTCCTTCCCCGATAGGCAGAAGCGCCAGGCGGACGCGTGGCTCTCGCAGATCGAGGCGGACATGGCCCGAGGGCAGTACATCGATCCGGGCGCAGGTCGCACGACTGTGAAGCAGTTCGCCGAGAAGTGGTTGGCCTCGCTGAGCATGGACCCGCAGTCCTACTTGAGCGTTGAGCAGCGAATCCGCTTGCACGTCATTCCGCACCTCGGTGGCCGTCCGTTGGGCTCGTTGCGGCCTTCGCACATCCGCGAATGGCTTGTGACCCTTGCAAACCAGGGGCTCTCGCCTGCAACCCAGCGGGTCGTGTTCGCGCATCTCGGCACCATGTTGACGGCGGCCGTTGAGGATCACCTGATCCCCAAGAACCCTTGCCGCTCGACGTCCGTCCGAGCGCCCAAGCTCAGTGCGCGGAGGATTGTGCCTTGGCCGTCGAGCCGAGTTCTCGACGTGCGTGCCGCGCTCCCGGAGAAGTACCGGACGATGGTGGACCTGGCCGGCGGCTGCGGCATGCGGCAGGGCGAGGTCTTCGGACTGTCTGCCGATGATCTGGACTTCGACGCGGGCACAGTCCGCGTGGTCCGACAGATTCGCCTGCTCCGGAATCGCCCTGTCTTCTCGCTGCCCAAGGGTGGCAAGACTCGAACGGTTCCTCTGCCGGACATCGTGGCGGGTCGCCTGCGTGCCCACATCGAGACCCATCCGCCAGTGAGCATCACTCTGCCCTGGCGTGATCTGGACGGACCGCCGACCACCGTCCGGCTCCTGTACGTCACCGACCAGGGGCACTACATCAACCGAAGCGACTTCAACCGGGTCGTCTGGCGGCCGTCCGTCGCCGCGGCTGGGGTGCCCCTGGGGCGCGACAACGGCATGCACGCCCTCAGGCACTTCTACGCGTCCGTGCTCTTGGACGCAGGAGAGAGCATCAAGGCGCTGAGCGACTACCTCGGTCACCATGACCCGGGCTTCACGCTCCGCACCTACACGCACCTGATGCCGAGCAGTGAGAAGCGAACGAAGGAAGCGGTGAACCACGCATTCGGCGGGCGGCCCGAAGACGGCCGACGGCCCCAGGACGGCCCAGGCGGCGGGGTTACGACTGATCCTCGCAGGTCAGGGCCTACGTCGACCCATTTGAACAAGTTCTAGTCGCGCCCTCAGGGACACGAGCAACACGCCGCCCGGGGAGGTTCGACCCGTGTACAGGGCCGGACCTCCCCGGGCGGACTGCTGCTCGCGCGGTTCCGCGCGCCCCTGGCGGGGCTACTCGCCGTTGAAGACGCTCAGATCCGTCACCGTGGTGAAGCCCAGGCCGTAGGCGGAGACGCCACGGCCGTAGGCGCCGAGGTGGACGCCGGGGGCGTCGCCGGCGAGGACCCAGCCGTACTCGGACTCGCGGTAGCGGAACGCCTGCGGCGTGCCGTTGACCGGGAGGGTCAGCGAGGTCCAGCCGGGGCCGTCGATGGCGTCGGCGAGGTCCCAGGCCAGCGTCGTCTGCTGGTCGAGCCACTCCTGACGCAGCGCCCGCTCCATCGGCACCTGCTCGGTCGCGGTGAGCAGGCCCGAGCCCGCCAGCCACGCCGCGGAGGCGACGGACGTCGCCTCCAGCAGGCCGGTGCCGTCCTTCAGTCTGCGCTGCGGGCGGCTCGCCACGGTGACCACCACCGCGAAGCGGCGGCCCTCCGCCGGGTCCTGGGCCAGGTACGAGCGCACCGGCTCGTCGCCGTGGCCCAGCGAGCCGTAGTCCACCTCGCCGTCCGGCGAGGTGCCGACCGTGCCGAGCCAGCGCGGCCCGGTCCAGCCGTCATCCAGGGTGTACCAGGGGAAGTCCGCACGCAGAAACCCCTGGGCCGCCTCGGTCGGGACCGCCCCCACCTGGCTGGTCGTGTCCATCCGGCCCTCCTCCAGCTGTTCGCTCGGGGCAGGACTCTACCGCTGCGGGGGCTCCACGCCGATGAGGGTCAGGTCGCGTCGAGGTCGTAGGGCGCGTGCTCGTCGGCCCGCAGGGGCGCCTGCTCCTCCGGGGCGACCTTGGCGAGCGGGTCGCTGCGAACGCCCTTGACGGCGGCCGAGGCTGACGCCGCGTCAGCCGTCAGGCCGTCCTTGAGCTCCTTGAACTCGCTCAGGCCGTAGTCGTCGCCGTGCTTGGACAGCTGCTTGCGGACGAAGTTCTTCGGGTGCAGGTCCTGGAACTCGAAGTCCTGGTACTCCGGGCCGAGCTCCTTGCGGATGTCCTCCTTGGCGCTGTCCGAGAACTCGCGCACCTTGCGGATGAAGCCCATCACGTCCGCCACCAGCTTCGGCAGCTTGTCCGGGCCGAAGATGAGGACGGCAAGGACCACGAGGGCGACCATCTCGAGTGGGCCTATGTCGAAGAACATCCCGGCTCCCTGACTGTGTGGATACCGAACCAGGGTAATGCCCGACGCTGCCCGGGGAACCGGCCCGGGGCGAACGCGCGGGTGTGAATCACACGGTGCCGGCGGGCAGGCCCTCGCCCGAGTCGTGCAGCGGCACGACCAGCCGGCGCAGGGTGCCGTCGCGACGGACCGTCAGCAGCGTCTCGGTGCCCGGCTTCCGGCCGCGGACCAGGGCGGTCAGCTCGTCCGCGGAGGTGACGGGGGCGCCATCGACGGCCAGCAGGCCGTCGCCCGGCCGCAGCACGCTGTGGGGGACGGCCACACTGCGGACGACCGCGTCCTGGGTCACCGTCACGCCGAGGACCGGGTGGGTCGCCCGCCCGTGCGCGATCAGCGCGCCGGCCACGCCGGTGGCCTGGTCGATGGGGATGGCGAAGCCGAGCCCGATGCTGCCGGTCTGGGCACCGGCGGCGTAGGGGTCGGTGGCGTCCGGGTCTGAGGAGCGGATGGCGGTGTTGATGCCGATGACGGCCCCGGCGGCGTCGAGGAGCGGGCCGCCGGAGTTGCCCGGGTTGATCGGGGCGTCCGTCTGCAGCGCGTCCAGGTAGGAGCGCCCGTCGTCCGGGCCGCTGCCACTGCCGCTGCTGCCGCCGCCGGAGACGATGGGACGGTCCTTGGCGGAGAGGATGCCCGCGGTGACCGTCCCCTGCAGGCCGTAGGGCGCGCCGATGGCCAGGACGCGGTCGCCCACCTGGACGTCGTCGGAGTCGCCCAGCACGGCGGGCTGCAGACCGGAGACGCCGGACACGCGGAGCACGGCCAGGTCGGTGCCGACGTCCCGGCCCACGAGCTGGGCCGGGTGGCTCTGGCCGGTGCTGAAGGTGACGGAGATCTGGCCCACCTCGCCGTCCGGGGCCGCGACGTGGTTGTTCGTCAGGATGTGCCCGTCCGTGTCGAGCAGGACGCCGGTGCCGGTGCTGGTGCCGGTGCTGGTGCGGACGTAGAGGTAGACGACGCCGGGCAGGGCGCTGTGCAGTTGGGACGCCACCTCGCCGTGGCTGGTGCCGGTGGCGCTGACTTGATGGAGCGTCAGGTGGCCGCCCTGGCGCTCGCTCTGCACGGCGGCGCCGAAGCCGCCCCCGAGCAGGCCGGCGGTCAGCACGGTGACGGCGATGAGGGCGAGGTTGCGTGCGTGCCTCCGGTGCGGCCGGACGGGAGGCGCGACGGGGGCAGCGGGGCACTCCCGGGGCGGCCGGGGGCGGAAGATCGGCTCGTGGCCGTGCGGACCTGCGGGATGGCTCCACCAGTTCGCCTCGCGGCGCGCCTCACCCATGCCCGGCGTGCTCCTCTCGCCTTTCGGGGCGATTGAAGCAGGTACGGGCGGGTTGCACCACCATGTGAACCGAACGGGACCCGTTCCGCCGCGAGAATAGCCGACCCCGGCTCGCGCCGGCCCGCGGCGGAGACGCCACACTCTCGGCACCGGCGTTGCGAGGCCGGGTGCGAAGCCGTCCCGACGCCCCCGCCGTGGGACGGGGCCGGGTCCGGCAGCCCGCCTCCCGGCGCACCCACGCCCGGGCAGACGGCCGACCGGCGCATGCGCGGCGGGGACGGCGGCGACGGCGGGCGTCAGGCAATCCCGAGCGGAGGGCGACTGCTCGCGGGCCGAGCCGTGGAGCGTGGGAGTCGAGCCACTCATCAGGGCGTGCGCCGCACCCCCAGGGCGGCCTCGGCGAGGGACGCGTACGACGACGGGTGGAGGCCAGGCGAGCGGACCGCAGGGCGGAGCCCGCGAGGGTGCCCGGGGTCCAAGCCCCCGGACGGCCCGGATAGCCCGGCCCTGACACAGGCTCAGTTCTGCCCCCGGCCCCAGCTCAGCCGCACCCCGGCTCCGCCCGGACCGGGGCGACCGGCACCGGGCCAGGGAAAACGGCCACCCGCCCGGGGCGGTAGAGCCGCGGGCGGGCGGGGGGACGGACAGAGGGCTAGTGCAGGGTGGTCGGCGTCGACGACGGGGTGGGGCGGCGGAGGGCGGAGAGGTCGTCGGCGTTCTGGACCTGGAAGGCGACCCGGCTGGTGGCGGGACTGTAGGTGTACGTGCCCGAACCCGCCACCGGGGTGGTCGTCGTGGGCGCGGACGGGGACTCCGACGCGCTCACGCCCGTCAGCGCCGAGCTCAGCGCCACCGCCGCGACCGAGACCGCGCCCGCCGCGACGAAGGCGAACCGGCGGCGCGGGGCGGGGGAGGCGGCAGCCACCAGCGCGGCGCGCGGGTCCACACCCGGGACCGGGTGCTCCGCACCCAGCGCGCCCGAGCCGAACAGACCCGTGCCGCGTCCGAAGGACCCCGCACCGAGGCCGCCGCTGCCGAACAGCGGGCGGACGTTCGACGGTTGCTGGTCCATCGGGGCGCCCGCAGGCGGATCCTGACGGTCCGTCGGCTGCTGCTCCTGGGCCGCGAGGCCCATCAGTCGACTGAGGAAGACGTCGCTGGGAGCTGGTGAGGGGACCTCCCGGAGACGCGACTTCAGCCGCCGCTGCACCTCCACCTCGGCCAGGCACTGGGCGCACCCGGCCAGGTGGGACTGGATGCGCTCCCGCGCGCCGTGGTCGAGCTCGCCGTCCACGAACGCGGCCAAGCGGTCCCCGAGGTGTTCCTCGGGGACCGGGGGCGTGCGCGGGGCCACCTTCAGCTCGACCAGTCCGGAGGCCACCTGCGCGGCCCGCCGCTGCTGCTCGCTCATCACGTGGTCATCCCCCTGTCCAACGCATCCAGCGGGGGCAGGTCGGCAGTGGTCAACTCGTCCTCGCCGGACCGGCGTTCGCGCCCTGCGACCGCGCCGGGGGCGCGGTGCTTCAGCGCGGCGCGCAGGTGCGCGCGCCCGCGGTGGATCCGGCTGCGGACGGTCCCCAGCTTCACGCCGAGGGTCGCCGCGATCTCCTCGTAGGACAGGCCCTCGATGTCACAGAGCACGACCGCGGCACGGAACTCGGGCGCCAGCGTGTCCAGCGCCTGCTGGACGTCGGCGTCGAAGTGGTTGTCGTGGAAGTGCTGCGCCGGCGAGGGCTCGCGGCTGGCCAGGCGCTCGGCGGCGTCCTCGGCCAGCGCGTCGAAGCGGATGCGCTGCTTGCGGCGGACCATGTCCAGGAACAGGTTCGTGGTGATCCGGTGCAGCCAGCCCTCGAAGGTGCCGGGCGTGTAGGTGGACAGCGAGCGGAAGACGCGGACGAACACCTCCTGGGTGAGGTCCTCGGCGTCGTGCTGGTTGCCCGTCAGGCGGTAGGCGAGGCGGTAGACCCGCGCGCTGTGCGTCTGGACGATCTCCTCCCAGGTGGGAGGGGTCCAACCGGCTGCGCTCTCCTGCTCGAAACCGGCGACGGTCTGCGTCTGGACCTCGGGCTGCGTCTCACTCATCACGGGCATCGGCCTACGGTCCGGCGCGGGGCCGCGAGCTTGCCGCGATCGGGCGCCCCCCTCAGCCACACCTCCTCGACTGGCTCTTCTGCCTAGCAGGGCCACCACCATATCCGCACCACCCGTATGTACCGGATAAAAGCCGAACACCTTACGAGACGCCAACGCGTCCGCCAAGTCCAACGGACGAGGGGGCACCCCGGTTCCGGAGCCACGCACTACCCTGTGGCCAGAAATCAGCAGTGATCAGTTCGAGCGGGGCCGACAGGCGTGAGGGAGGCGGAGATCAGCGGCTACGGGCAGCCGGACGCGGTCCTCGCCGACGCGTACGCGGTCGAGGACGACGTGCTGGCCCGCGCCCGGGCCACGGCGGAGGCGGCGGGGGTGCGCGCGGTCTCGCCGGGCAGCGGGGCCGCGCTGCGGCTGCTGGCGGGCGCGGTGGGCGCCCGCGCCGTGGTGGAGATCGGCACGGGGACGGGGGTGTCCGGGCTGAGTCTGCTGCGGGGCATGCGCAGCGACGGCGTGCTCACCACCGTCGACGTCCAGCCCGGCCTGCAGCGGGCCGCGCGCGAGGTCTTCGTGCTGGGCGGCTTCGCGGGGAGCAGGGCCCGGCTGATCCCCGGCTACGCCCTGGAGGTGCTGCCCCGGCTGGCCGACGGGCAGTACGACGTGGTGTTCTGCGACGCGGACCCCGTGGAGTCGCTGGACTACCTTGCAGAATCGTTGCGCCTGCTTCGGCCCGGGGGCCTGGTCTGCTTCGAGGCGGCGCTGACGGCGGAGACGCCGGAGGCCCGGGACACGGTCCGCGCGGTCCGGGAGCACCCGAACCTGACAGCCGCCCTGCTCCCGGTGGGCGACGGACTGCTCTGCGCGCTCAAGAGGTAGCCGAACTCCCCCAGCGGCAGGCGCGGTCCGCCGCGCGAGCGCGGGGCAGCCACCTGGGCGTGGCGGTCGGGTGGAGATGCGGGGAGCCGGCGGCGACTTCGGAGAACCGGGCGCCCGGCTGCTCGGGGGCAGCGCGGCCTGGGCGGACCGGGCCCCCGCTGCCCGGGGGGAGCGCGCCCCGGGCGATCCAGGCCCCGCTGCCGCTCTCAGGCGGCCGGCCTCCCGCCCCCGGGGGGACAGCAAAGGTCCCGACCGCGGATGGGCGGTCGGGACCTCGGCACTGCTCAAGGAAAAGGGAGCGCGGTCAGCCGCAGGCCTTCTTCAGGGCCTCGCCGAGCGCCTCGGCCTCGTCGGGCGTCAGCTCGACGACGAGTCGCCCGCCGCCCTCGAGCGGAACTCGCATGACGATGCCCCGCCCCTCCTTGGTCACCTCGAGCGGGCCGTCGCCCGTCCGCGGCTTCATGGCCGCCATGCTCGTTCCCCTTCCTGCAAGCTGCTCACCGGAGCACCACCTGCGGTCCGTCCACCGCAGGTTTCGAACGCACTGATCGGAGTACCAGTATCCCGCATCCGGACGGCGGATGACCAACATCACTCATCTCTCCTGCCCCATCACACTCTCACCACACGGCCGACGCACCGTCAGACCCTTTCCGCGAGAGGGGGAGCAGGGCCCGCCGCGCATCGGCCGAGTGCGGTACGTCACATCCTCCGCGGCGCGGCCGATCCGCCATGCTGATCACACGGACCACGACGAAGTGAGAGGTGTCCTCCATGGCCGACAGCGTGCTCTACGAGATCGACAACGGGCTGGCGACGATCACCATCAACCGCCCCGAGGCCATGAACGCGTTGGACACCGCGACCAAGGTGGCACTGCGCGACGCGGCGGTCGCCGCCGGGGAGGACCGGGCGGTCCGGGCCGTGCTGCTCACCGGGGCCGGCGACCGCGCCTTCTGCGTGGGCCAGGACCTCAAGGAGCACCTCGGCAAGCTCGCCGCGGCCAAGGCCGGCGAGGGCGGCCCGGCCCTGTCCACGGTCAGGGAGCACTACAACCCGCTGGTCACCGCCCTGGCGTCGATGCCGAAGCCGGTCGTCGCCGCCGTCAACGGCGTGGCGGCGGGGGCGGGGGCCGCGCTCGCCTGGGCCTGCGACTTCCGGCTGCTGGCCGACCACGGCGGCTTCAACACCTCCTTCGCCGGCGTCGCGCTGACCGCCGACTCCGGCGCGTCGTGGACGCTGCCCCGGCTCGTGGGCCACGCCAAGGCGGCCGAGCTGCTGATGTTCCCGCAGACGGTCAAGGCCGACGCGGCACTTCAGCTCGGCCTGGCCCACCAGGTGCTTCCCGCAGGGGAGTTGGCGGAGGCGGCGCGGGCCTTCGCGCGCCGGCTGGCGGAGGGACCGACCGTGGCCTACGGCGCCATCAAGCGCTCGCTCGCCTACGGCGCCAGTCACTCCCTGGTCGAGACCCTGGCCGTCGAGGACGAACTGCAGACCCTGGCGGGCGAGTCGGCCGACCACTCCATCGCCGTGGAGGCCTTCGTGAACAAGTCCACGCCGCGGTTCACCGGCGCCTGATCACCAGAGCCGCCCGATCACCAGAGCCAGAGACCGAAGGCGCCGGCCCCGGCGCCGAGGAGCACGAAGAGCAGGCCCGGGAGCACGCCCCGGGCCCGCCCCTCGACGCGCAGCAGGCTCACGCACAGATACAGGCCCAGGCCCACCAGGGCCAGCGCCACGAGCAGCACCAGGCTGGCCAGGAACGGCCACCACGGGAACGGTCCCGATCCGGCGCCGCCGGGGGGTACGTAGGCCAGGGGAACGCTGTTCACTGCTCGTGCTGCTCCAGGGTCTGCAGATCCGACTCGATGCCGGAACCGGCAGCATAGACGGCGCCGTTGAAGGCCGTTCCGGTGGACGCCTCGTAGGCGTGGTCCTGGACCCGGCCGGCCGGGCTCAGGTTCTCGCCGCCGAAGCCGCCGCGCTCGGTGAGCCCGTCCAGCTTCTGGCGGATGCGGGAGTTGCCGTAGGCGCCGGTGGCGGCGGCGATTCCGGAGTCCCAGGCCATGTCGCCCGCGCTCTTCTGGTCGCTGTGGGCGAGGTCGTTGGTCATCGTGCCGGCGACGTTGCCGAGCGCGCCGTTGGCGGCCGTGCCGAACTTGCCCTCGTTCCGCAGCACATCGCCGACGATCCCGCCGCCGCGGCCGAGGGCGCCGCCGGCGAAGCCCGCGACGCCGGTGAAGGCCGCCGTCCCCGCGGCCTCCTTCCAGCCGTCGCTCATGGCCCCGCCCACGTCGACCGGCTTCCCGCTCAGGGCCTCGTTGGCCATCTCGCTGCCCGCGTCCGCGACGAAGTTCGTGGCGAAGGCCTCCGCCGTCTTGCCGAGGCTGCTCACGGTGAGCCTGGCCAGCTTGCCGACGATCTGCGCCAGCTTCGCGGCCCCCTCCTCGCCGAGCCGGAAGAGTTCGCCCAGCAGTTCGCCCACCCGCTCCGCGGCGGCGACGAACTTCTCGACCAGACCGGCGACTTCGGCCACCTTCGCGGCGACGGCCGCGTTGGCGACGAGGTCCGAGAGGAAACCGGTGAAGAAGGAGAGCGCGGCGCCGGCGATCTCCATCTCGGCTATCTGGACGCAGATGTCGATGATGGCCTCGTTGATGCCGTCGATCTCGTCCGCGTAGGAGCGCAGCCCCTGGGCCGCCTTGTGCATGTTGGCCGCGAGGTCGGTCATCACCTGGCGCTGCTCCTGCCAGTGCCGGCCGAAGGCGTCCCGGGCGTCGCCGGACCACTGGTCCGGGCCGACGCCGGCGATCCGGCCGTCGAGGGCGGAGACGGCGCCGGTCAGCGCGTTGCCCATGGTGTCCCAGGAGCCGGCCACCTGGCGCAGCACCTGACCGTTGCCGCCGGGCAGTTGGACGCCGCAGGCCTCCAGGATCTGCAGCACCTTGCCGTCGATCCAGCCGTTGATCCCGCCGCCCATCAGAAGGCCTCGTGCAGCGTGCGGAACTGACCGTGCGTCCGCTGCTCGTTGCCGCGGTACTCCGCCGCGGTGGCGTGCAGCCGCTCGGCGTCCCCTTCCAGGGCCTCGGCGATCCTGCCGAGCGCGGTGGTCGTGGTGTCCAGCAGCCCGGTGTACTGCTGCATGGCGCCGTCGCAGGCGCCGAGCAGGCCGAAGGCGTCGAAGATCTGACCCGCCGTCGACTCGAAGGCCGCGAGCGCGGTGCGCAGATCGGTGGCCTCGGCTGTGAACCCGTTGTCCGCCAGGCCGTCCACGGCCGTCGGATCGACCTTGAACCGGTCTCCCATCCTGTCTCCCCCATGAGCACGACAGTTCGCATTCCGAGGGGAGAGCGTACGCCTCAGTTCTGACGGCGCGACACGCAGTCGGCGAGATGGTCGTCGACCAGGCCGCAGGCCTGCATCAGGGCGTAGGCGGTGGTCGGCCCGACGAAGCGGAAGCCGTGCTT
Source organism: Streptacidiphilus monticola (assembly GCF_042658505.1). NCBI lineage: Bacteria > Bacillati > Actinomycetota > Actinomycetes > Kitasatosporales > Streptomycetaceae > Streptacidiphilus > Streptacidiphilus monticola. Next base: position 28,276 of record NZ_JBHSQJ010000058.1, read on the forward strand.
CTTCAGGGACTTGGCGAGCGCGGTGGACTCGGGCGTCACCGCGGGCACGTCGGCCAGGGTCTTCGGCGCGGGCGGCGCCGGGTCCGGGGCGTGGGACCAGACCAACTCGTCCAGGCTGCCGTCCAGTTCGAGCAGGGCGCGGGCGTTGGCGATGGTGGCGAGCACCTTGGCGCGGTTGCGGATGATGCCCGGGTCGGCCAGCAGGCGCTCGACGTCGGCCTCCCCGTACGCCGCGACGACGGCCGGGTCGAAGCCGGCGAACGCGGCCCGGAAGCCCTCCCGGCGGCGCAGGATGGTGATCCAGGACAACCCGGACTGGAAGGCCTCCAGGCTGATCCGCTCGAACAGGGCCCGGTCGCCGTGGACCGGGCGGCCCCACTCCTCGTCGTGGTACGGCAGGTAGTCCGCCGTGGAGACGCCCCAGGGGCAGCGCAGCAGCCCGTCCGGGCCGGGAACGGCGGCCGTCACCGTGCGTCCTGCGGCGGCTCGGGGCGCTGCTGCGCCGGACCGGCGGAAGGCAGGGCGGCGGCCAGTGCGCTCTCCAACTCGGCCACGCGGGCGTCGCGTTGGGCCAGCTCGACGCCGAGGCGGTCCAGCACGTCGTCGACCTCGTCCATCCGGTAGCCACGCAGCGCCATCGGCAGTCGCAGCTCGTCCACGTCCCGGCGGTGGACCGGTCGGTCGTCCGGCAGCCGCGCGGCGAGCCGGTCCCGCTCGGCGTCCGGCAGCGAGCCGCCCGCCCCCAAGGCGACCAGCGCCGCCGCGCCCACCACGAGCACCATGACGACGACGATGACCCAGAACACTGACGCACTCCCGGCTTCCGGTGGGGGATCATGGACGAGCCCCGCATGTTCGTGCCCATCATGGCCTACCAAGCTTGGAGGACGCATGGCCCTTGCACTCGGTCCGCGCAGCTTCGCCGAGGACGAGCTCGTGATCATGGCCATCGTCAACCGCACCCCGGACTCCTTCTTCGACCAGGGGGCGACGTTCGCGGACGAACCGGCCTTCGCGGCCGCGGACCGCGCCGTGGCCGAGGGCGCGGCCATCCTCGACATCGGCGGGGTCAAGGCCGGCCCGGGCGAGGAGGTGACGGTCGAGGAGGAGCTGCGCCGCACCGTCCCGTTCGTCGCCGCGCTGCGCAGGCGGCACCCGGACGTGGTGATCAGCGTGGACACCTGGCGGCACGAGGTCGGAGAGGCCGTCTGCGAGGCGGGGGCCGACCTGCTCAACGACGCGTGGGGCGGCTACGACCCCAAGCTGGCCGAGGTGGCCGCGAAGCACGGCGCGGGGCTGGTCTGCACGCACACCGGCGGGGCCGAGCCGCGCACCCGCCCGCACCGCGTCGAGTACGCGGACGTGATGGCCGACATCCTGGCGCAGACGGTGGGCGAGGCCGAGCGGGCCCTGGCCCTGGGCGTGCGGCGGGACGCCATCCTGATCGACCCCGGGCACGACTTCGGCAAGAACACCCGCCACTCGCTGGAGGCGACCCGGCGGCTGCCGGAGATGACGGCGACGGGCTGGCCGGTGCTGGTCTCGCTCTCCAACAAGGACTTCGTCGGCGAGACCCTGGACCGCCCGGTCGGCGAGCGGCTGCTGGGCACGCTCGCGACGACGGCGGTCTCGGCGTGGCTGGGCGCCCAGGTCTACCGCGTGCACCAGGTGGCGGAGACCCGCCAGGTGCTGGACATGGTCGCGTCCATCCGCGGCACCCGCCCCCCGGCGGTGGCCCGCCGGGGGCTGGCCTGACGCCTGGTCAGGCCGGGCGGCTACTCCGGCCGGTGGGGGGCCACGTGGTGGCCGTTGCGGCGGCTGGCGTCCAGGATCTTGATGGCCTCGTCGACCGAGTCCGTGCAGCTGATCAGCTCGAGGTCGGTCGGGGACGCCTTGCCCTGGGCGACGAGGGTGTCGCGCACCCAGTTGACCAGGCCGCCCCAGTACTCGGTGCCGAAGAGGATCACCGGGAAGCGGGTCACCTTGTGCGTCTGGACCAGGGTGAGCGCCTCGAACAGCTCGTCCAGCGTGCCGAAGCCGCCGGGCAGGACGACGAAGCCCTGGCTGTACTTGACGAACATGGTCTTCCGGACGAAGAAGTAACGGAAGTTCAGCCCGAGGTGGATGTAGTCGTTCAGCCCCTGCTCGAAGGGCAGCTCGATGCCGAGCCCGACGGACATGCCCCCGGCCTCGTAGGCGCCGCGGTTGGCCGACTCCATGGCGCCGGGACCGCCGCCGGTGATGACCGCGTACCCGGCCTCGGCGAGGGCCCGTCCGATCTCGACGCCGGAGGCGTACTCCTCGGACTCCGGGGGCGTTCGGGCGGACCCGAACACGCTGACGGCGGGGCCGAGTTCGGCGAGGGCGCCGAAGCCTTCGACGAACTCGGACTGGATGCGCATGACCCGCCACGGGTCGGTGTGCAGCCAGTCCGAGGGGCCGGCGGAGTCCAGCAGCCGCTGGTCCGTCGTGCTCGAGTCCACGGCGTCACCTCGAAGCAACACCGGTCCCCTCTGCCTCACCTTCACCTTCCCACGCACCCGACTCTTCTCGTTCCGGATGTCTTCGCTCATACCCCCGGAGCCTACGTCCATGACCAACCCGGGGAGGGTATTTCCCCACGCCGCCCCTGGTCAGGCTCAGATGCCTGGCAGCCAGGGCGCGGCGGACGGCGGCCTGTGCGACCGGATCGGCCAGGCTGTGGGCCGCAGTCCGCTCCCCCGCAGGGGCGCTCCGCGCAGCAGGCTCGCCGCCCCGAAGGGCACCCCCCAGCCGGCCTGCCCGGCCACCGCGGCGGAGCCCCCGGCCCACAGGCAGCAAGCGGCGGAAGCCCCCACGCAGGCACGGGCCGTAACGCCGAACTGGGCCAAGCTGCGCAGTGCAGTAGGGCCGTAACGCCGAGCCGGGCCGAGGTGCGCGGCGCAAGTAGGGCCGTAACGCCGCGCGGTGAGCCAACGTGAGGGGCCGTGGGCGGCTGCCCCGAAGGGCACCCCCAGCCGGCCTGCCCGGCCACCGCGGCGGAGCCCCCGGCCCACAGGCAGCAAGCGGCGGAAGCCCACGCAGGCAGGGGCCGACCGCCGAGCTGGGCCAAGCGGCGCGGTGCAGTAGGGCCGTACCGCCGAGCTGGGCCGAGGTGCGCGGCGCAGGGTAGGGCCGTAACGCCGCGCGGTGAGCCAACGTGAGGGGCCGTGGGCGGCTGCCCCGCAGGGGCGCTCCGCGTCGGCAGGCTCGCCGCCCCGAAGGGCACCCCGAGCCGGCCTGCCCGGCCACGGCAGCGGAGCCCCCGGCCCACAGGCAGCAAGCGGCGGAAGCCCACGCAGGCATGGGCCGTACCGCCGAGCTGGGCCAAGCTGCGCCGTGCAGTAGGGCCGTAACGCTGCGGTGAGGGGCCGTGGGCGGCTGCCCCGCAGGGGCGCTCCGCGTCGGCAGGCTCGTCGCCCCGGAAGGCGGCGGAGCGGGGTTGCTGTGCCGGAGGCGCGGGGGGTGGGGTGGGCTCGGCGCGCCGCAGGGCCGGACGANTCGCCCCGGAAGGCGGCGGAGCGGGGTTGCTGTGCCGGAGGCGCGGGGGGTGGGGTGGGCTCGGCGCGCCGCAGGGCCGGACGAGCCGGCCGCCCGGCCGTCCCGGCGGCCCGCAGCGGTCCGGCCCAGGGCCGGAATCCGCCGCGGGCCGGCCGCTCCGCCGGGACGCGGGCCGTCAGCGGGGTGGGCGGCTCTCCGCCCCGGAGGGGTCAGCTCTGGAGCCAGGCGCGCATGCGCTTCTCGAGGTCGGCGATGGCCGACAGCGAGCAGTGCTCGTCACGCGTGTGGGCCAGGTTCGGGTCACCGGGGCCGCAGTTGACGGCGGGAACGCCGAGCGCGGAGAAGCGGGCCACGTCCGTCCAGCCGAACTTGGCCCGGGGCGTGCCCCCGGTCGCGGCGACGAACTCCGCCGCCGCCGGCTGCGTCAGCCCGGGCAGCGCGCCCGCCGCGTAGTCGGTCACCACGACGTCGAAGCCCGCGAACACCTCCTCCACGTGCCGCGACGCCTCCTCCACCGAACGATCCGGCGCGAAGCGGTAGTTGACGACCACCAGGCACTCGTCCGGGATCACGTTGTTGGCCACGCCGCCTTCCACCCGGACCGCGTTCAGCCCCTCGTGGTACTGCAGGCCCTCGATGTCCACCAGCCGCGGGCGGTACCCGGCCAGCCGCTCCAAGATCGGCGCGGCCTTGTGGATCGCGTTGTCGCCGAGCCAGCTCCGCGCGCTGTGCGCGCGCACGCCCGTGGTCCGGATCTCCGCCCGCAGCGTCCCCTGGCAGCCGCCCTCGACGACGCCGTTCGTGCCCTCCAGCAGCACCGCGAAGTCCGCCTGCAGCCACTCCGGGTGGTTGCGGGCCAGTCGGCCCAGGCCGTTGCGCCGGGCCTCGACCTCCTCGCAGTCGTAGAAGACGAAGGTGATGTCCCGGTTCGGCTCCGGCACGGTCGCCGCGATCCGCAGCTGCACCGCGACCCCGGACTTCATGTCCGACGTGCCGCAGCCGTAGATGAAATCGCCCTCGACGCGGGAGGGCACGTTGTCCGCGATCGGCACGGTGTCCAGGTGGCCCGCCAGTACCACCCGCTCCCTGCGGCCCAGATGGGTCCGCGCCACCACGGCGTGCCCGTCGCGCTCGACCGTCAGGTGCGGCAGCTGCCGCAGCGCCGCCTCGACGGCGTCGGCGATGGCGCCCTCGTCGCCACTGACGGAGGGGATGTCGACCAGGTCGGCGGTGAGCTCCGCACCGGTCCGGCTGAGGTCGAGCACGGGGCGGGTCGGGGCGTGGGAAGCGGCACTCGGCGTCATGAAACGCCAGCCTACGTGGCCTGTGGGGGTTCCCGCCGTGTCGCAACGCACAGGCCGGGCCCCCGGTGGATCACTGCGCGTGCGAACCGTGGTGCCGCGAAGGGCGTCCGAGTAGGTAGGGTTCAGCGCGTTCGGGGGGTCGAACGCCAGCGCTGAACCACTGCGGAAGGGACGCCTCGTGAGCCTGAAGGAGATGATGGACGCCGCAGAGCACTCCCCCGAGCCGCGCCGTCGTCGGCGCTGGCTGGCCTGCGGGCCGCTGGTGCTGCTGCTCGCGCTGGTCGTCGTCGGCGGGATCATCCTCTTCAACAAGGGCAAGCACCTGGTCAACCCGATCGTGGAGGGCTGCCGGGCCGACACCGCCGACGGCGTCGTGGATCTGACGCTGGAGCAGATGCAGAACGCCTCGACCATCGCCGCCGTGGCCACCTCCCGGAACCTGCCCGAGCGCGCCGTCACCATCTCCCTCGCCACCGCGATGCAGGAGTCGCGCCTGCGCAACCTCCAGGGCGGCGACCGCGACTCGCTCGGGCTGTTCCAGCAGCGCCCCTCCCAGGGCTGGGGCACGCCGGCGCAGATCGTCGACCCGGTCTACGCGACCAACAAGTTCCTGGACAAGCTGGTGAAGATCCCCGGCTATGCCCAACTCCCGCTCACCGAGGCCGCGCAGGACGTGCAGAAGTCCGGCTACCCGGACGCCTACGCGCAGCACGAGCCGGACGCCACCGTGCTGTCCGGGGCTCTCTCCGGGCGCGTGGCCTCGGGGCTCGACTGCACCGTGGACGGCGTCGGGACGGCGACCGGGACCGGCGAACTGACGGCGGCGGTGACCAAGGAGTTCGGCAAGGTCGCCGCCCCGACGGTGGTCGCGGCGGCGCCGAGCGCGGACGCCGCTTCGCCCGGTGCGTCCGGGCGGCGCGTGGTCGACGTGGCGCTGCGCGGCGCCCGGCAGACCCAGCACGGCTGGGCCGTGGCCGAGTGGGCGGTCGCCCACGCCAAGTCCCTGCACCTGGCCTCCGTGGGCTACGCGGGCCAGGTCTGGCGGGCGAGCGCCTCCGACAAGGGCTGGCAGGCCGATCCGGGCACGCCCGCGAACGGCCCGGTTCGGATCGAGGTCGCGGTGGCCGCCGCGTCCGGGGTGGAAGCCAGCCATTCGGCCTAGCCCCAGAAGGGTGAGGGCACGTCAGTCACGTTGACGCCAGCGGATGTTGCGGACGGATCCGCCCCGGCGACTCGTGCAGAACCGGTGAAGGCGCAGGCCGCATGGGACGGTCGCGAAGAAACATTCCGGCCGAAACGGCTGCAGGCGGGGAGAGTTGACGTTTCGTCCGGCTTTGCGACGATTCCTGTTGGGGAACTCTTTACCCGGGGCGGCCGAAACCTTCGTGCCCCTGAAGCGGTAATCACCACGTCCGCCCGGGCGGACAGGCCATGTCCCCGTCTCCACAAGGAGCACCATGTCTCTCCCCCTCTCGCGCCGTGTCGTCCAGGCCGCGCTCATCGTCGCCGCCGGCGCGGTCCCGGTCGTCGCCGCGGGCTCGGCCCACGCCGCGGCCCCGGCGCTGCCCACGGTTCCGGACGTCGGCGGCCTGAGCCAGCTCGACACCGCGAGCCTGGGCGGCGGCGTGCAGAGCGCCGCCCACGAG
>NZ_JBHSQJ010000059.1:0-121 GCF_042658505.1 Streptacidiphilus monticola
GGGTTCGGCCTCGGCCGCCGTCACCGAGCTCTCCACGAGAGCCTCCGCAGCCTCGACCGCGGACTCGCCGCCACCACGCGTGCGGCGACGACGGCGACGAGCGGGGGCCTCGTCCGACGCC
>NZ_JBHSQJ010000059.1:158-30623 GCF_042658505.1 Streptacidiphilus monticola
CCGACTGCTCTGCGGTCACCGGCGCGTCATCCTCCGCCGTGGCCGACCCGCCGCGGGTACGGCGGCGGGTGCGCTCCCGGCGCGGACGCCGCTCGCGCTCGGCGGTGTCGTCCTTCTCGGCCCGGCGCGGTCCGCGACCGCCACGGCGGCCGCCGCCGGGCTCGCCCAGGTCCTCGATCTCCTCGGCGTCCAGACCCGCCCGGGTCCGCGCGGCGCGCGGCAGCACACCCGTCGTGCCGGACGCGATGCCCAGCTGCTCGAACAGGTGCGGCGAGGTGGAGTAGGTCTCCTCGGGGTCGTTGAAGCCCAGCCCGAGAGCCTTGTTGATCAGCTGCCAGCGCGGGACGTCGTCCCAGTCCACCAGCGTGACGGCGGTGCCGGACGCGCCCGCCCGGCCGGTGCGGCCGATGCGGTGCAAGTAGGTCTTCTCGTCCTCGGGGCACTGGTAGTTGACGACGTGCGTCACGCCCTCGACGTCGATGCCGCGGGCGGCGACGTCGGTGCAGACCAGCACGTCCACCTTGCCGTTGCGGAACGCGCGCAGCGCCTGCTCGCGCGCGCCCTGGCCCAGGTCGCCGTGGACAGCGCCGGCCGCGAAGCCGCGCTTGGTCAGCTGCTCGGCCACGTCCGCCGCCGTCCGCTTGGTGCGGCAGAAGATCATGGCGAGGTTGCGGCCCTCGGCCTGGAGGATGCGGGCGACCATCTCGACCTTGTCGAGCGAGTGCGCCCGGAACACGAACTGCTTGACCGACGCGACCGTGGCGCCCTCGTCGTCCGGCGCGGTGGCGCGGATGTGCGTGGGCTGGCTCATGTAGCGGCGGGCCAGGCTGATGACCTGTCCCGGCATGGTGGCCGAGAACAGCATGGTCTGCCGGCGCGCGGGCAGCATGGTGAGGATCTTCTCGACGTCGGGCAGGAAGCCGAGGTCGAGCATCTCGTCGGCCTCGTCCAGCACCAGCACGCGGACCGCGGACAGGTCGAGCTTGCGCTGCCGGGCCAGGTCCAGCAGGCGGCCCGGGGTGCCGACGATGACGTCGACGCCGCGCTCCAGAGCCTCGACCTGGGTCTCGTAGCCGCGGCCGCCGTAGATGGCGAGCACGCGGACGTTGCGGACCTTGCCGGCGGTCTGCAGGTCGTTGGTGACCTGGGTGCAGAGCTCGCGGGTGGGGACGACGACCAGCGCCTGCGGCGCGGTGGGGAGGTCGGCGTCGGTGATCCGGCCGGCCTCGACGTCCGCGGGGACGCGGACCTGGTCGATGATGGGGAGCCCGAAGCCCAGGGTCTTTCCAGTGCCGGTCTTGGCCTGGCCGATGACGTCCGTGCCGCTCATGGCGACGGGGAGGGTCATCTCCTGGATCGGGAACGGGGAAACGATGCCGACGGCCTCAAGGGCCTCTGCGGTCTCGGGAAGGATCCCGAGGTCTCGGAACGTAGTCAGGGCTGTGCCTCTTCCGGTGAAAGGTGCGGCCGATCGCGGGGGCGGGCCGGGCGTCCGTCCGGGACGGACGCGCAGACCGCAACCGGATTCCTCGCGGCCTTCTGGCGCGCCGACGCGTCGCTGAGGACGGGGCGCCAGAGGCATCGACGACAGGCCCGGCGCGGGATCGCGACTCGCGATCTGCGGCGGCCCTCGCTCGGCCACTGCGGGGTCGGTCGGAGCCGATCGTGCAACCGACCGGGCATCCGCGTACGTGAGGTGCGGGCGGACCGTACGAACGGTTGACGCAACACACCTCGCTACCACCATACCGTCAAGGCGAAGATCGAACATGTGACGCGGACAACAAGGCGCGTCATCGCCAGGCCCGACGCGCCGGTTCCGCCTCCGTCCGGGGCACTAAGGTGCGGTCCATGGAGACGTCAGAGGAAGCGAAGGCGGCGGCTGCCGCGGACTACCCGTCGATCGGGGACTGGGAGACCTGCGCGGCGGACCCCTCGTACCGCGCGGCCGTGATCGACCTCCTGGGCGCGCTGGCGTACGGCGAGCTGAGCGCGTTCGAGCGCCTGGCCGAGGACGCCAAGATGGCCCCGACGCTCGAGGACAAGGCCGCGCTGGCAGGCATGGCGGCGGCCGAGTTCCACCACTACGAGCTGCTCCACGCCCGGTTGCGGCAGATCGGCGCGGACCCGACGGAGTCGATGCAGCCCTTTGCCGAGCCGCTGGAGTCCTTCCACCGGATGACCGCGCCGGCGGACTGGCCGGAGAGTCTGGTCAAGGCCTACGTCGGCGACTCGATCGCGGCGGACTTCTACCGCGAGGTCGCCGTCCGGCTCGACGACGACACCCGCGAACTGGTGCTGGGCGTGATGGCGGACACCGGGCACGCGGAGTTCGCGGTGGCCAAGGTGCGCTCCGCGATCGAGGCGCAGCCGAAGATCGCTGGGCGCTTGGCCCTGTGGGGGCGCCGGCTGATGGGCGAAGCCCTCAGCCAGGCCCAGCGGGTCGTCGCGGAGCGCGACGCCCTGTCCAACCTGCTGATCGGCGGGGTGGAGGTGCGGGGCTTCGACCTGGTGGAGGTCGGCAAGATGTTCAACCGCATCACGGAAGCACACACCCGCCGCATGGCCGCGCTGGGGCTCGCGTCCTGAGTACCCCGTCAGGGGCGCGAGGAACTGCGCGAGAACACACCACCCGGGGAGGTCCGGCCCGCAGTTGCGGCCGAACCTCCCGGAGTGGTGGGCTGGTCGCGCAGTTCCTCGCGCCCCTAACGGGGCAGTGCGACTGATCGCGTGTGCTTGCGGGCCAGCAGGGAGGTGAGCAGGGCGGAGCCGATGAGGGCCGTGGGGACGGTGAGCAGCGGGCGCGGGTAGCCGATCGCGGTGTGGGCGAGTACCCCCACCACGAAGCCGCTGACCGTCGCCGTGGCCACGGTCAGCGCCCGGGAGGACGCGAAGCGCCGGGGCAGCGCCGCCGCGGCGGAGCCGACCAGCAGACCGACCAGTGCGAACGCCACCAGCTCCAGCGTCATGGCCACGACCTTCCTCCCCGTCCTCCGGAACATCCGTGGCATACCCCTCCGCCTTGCCGCGCAATCCGACGAAGCCCCCGTCACCGCAGGTGACGGGNCGGGGGCTTTTCAGGCGTGCGGGTGAATCAGATGGCGCCGAAGCCCACCTTGCGCGCGCTCGGCTCGCCGATCTCGACGTAGGCGAGACGGTCGGCCGGGACCAGGATCTTGCGGCCGTGCTCGTCCGAGAGGACCAGCAGCTTGCTGCTGCCCTCCAGTGCTGCCGAGACCGCCTTCTCGACCTCGTCGGCAGACTGCGCGCTCTCGATAGCGATCTCGCGAGCCGCGTGCTGCACGCCGATCTTGACCTCCACGGCTTCGTCCCTCCGGCCCTTGCAGGCGTACCTCGTCACCATGCACGGCCCGGGGAGCCCGGGACCGCGCCATACAGCGCCCACCTTACGGCCTGGGCGTCAGTGCGGGGCGTCTCCGCCGTGCATCGGGAAGCCCTTGAGGCCGCGCCAGGAGAGGCTGGACACCAGCCGGACCGCCTCGTCCTGCGGGATGGACCCCTGCTGCGAGAGCCAGAACCGTGCCGTGATCTGGCACAGGCCGCAGACGCCGACGGCCAGCAGCATGGCCTCCTCCTGCGGCAGGTCGGTGTCCTCCGCGATGACCCGGCTGACCAGCTCGGCGGTCTGGTGGGTGACCTTCTCCACCCGCTCCTTGACCGCGTCCTCATTGGTCAGGTCGGACTCGAAGACCAGCCGGAACGCGCCGGACTCGGAGGAGACGTAGTTGAAGTACGCCTCGGTCGTGGCCAGTACGCGCTGGCGGTTGTCGGTGGTGGCTTCCAGCGCGGCGCGGATGGCGTCGACGAGCGCCTCGCAGTGCTTGTCCAGCAGCGCCAGGTAGAGCTCGAGCTTGCCCGGGAAGTGCTGGTACAGCACCGGCTTGCTGACGCCGGCGCGCTCGGCGATGTCGTCCATCGCGGCGGCGTGGTAGCCCTGCGCGACGAACACCTCCTGGGCCGCGCCCAGCAGCTGGTTGCGGCGGGCACTGCGCGGCAGACGGGTGCCGCGCGGGCGCTCGTCCGTGTCCTGGATGGCCGTCACGGTGCTCCTTCGCGGTTGCGCGGACGTCTTCTCTCCGGCCGACTTGCGGCTCGGGGGCATCCTACTTGTGGGTAATCCCCGATGGTGCAGGTCGAACGGAGAAAGTATCGACGTTCCCTTGTGAGGAGTCCACAAGCGGGCAGCGTCATTCCAGGCTGTGGGACCGCTAGCGGTACTCGTCCTCGTCCAGCTCCACCACCGCGGACTGCTCGGCGGCGTCGGCCTCGGGGGTCTCCAGGTCGAGTTCGTCCGGGCTGAGCGCGTTCTCCTCCTCCTCGGTCTCCAGCTCCTCGAGGCGGTCCTCCGGATCGGCTGCCTCCGCCTCGAGAGCGGTGTCGTTGAGGTCGGACATCGCGCTGCCTCCCGTCTGCTTGGTGGCGGTTTCTCCTAGCATCTTCCCCATGACAGGGGTACGCGAGACGTTCGAGGCGTCGTCCGAGGAACCGGTCGGGGCAAGGCCGACCCGTTTGCGGCCGATCGAGGTGGCGGGGAGCCCGCTGTACACGGAGGCGGTCGCCCCGGAGATGGAGGGCCTGCCGCCCGCTCTCTTCGTCCACGGCCTCGGCGGCTCGAGCCGGAACTGGGAGCTGCTGATGGAGCAGCTCGCCGGCGTGGTCGACGGGTACGCCGTGGACCTGCCCGGGTTCGGCCAGTCCCCGCCGCCGGACGACGGCGGGCTCTCCCTCAACGCGCACATGCGGGCGCTGGTGGACCACCTGGAGCTCACCGATCGCGGTCCGGTCCACCTGTTCGGCAACTCGCTCGGCGGCGCGGTCGCCACCCGGCTCGCCGCGCTCCGGCCCGACCTGGTGCGGACGCTGACGCTGATCTCCCCGGCCCTGCCCGAGCTGCCGCCGCAGCGCAGTGCCCTGCCGACCGGCCTGCTCGCGGTGCCGGGCGCGGCCGGACTGCTGCGGCGGGCGTCGCGCGGGCAGAGTTTCGAGGCGCAGACCCAGGCGGTGCTGGAGCTCTGCTACGGGGATCCGACCCGGATCCCGCCGGAGCGGCGCGCGACGCTGGTGGCCGAGTACCGGCGGCGGGCCGAACTGCCCTACGCCCTGGACGTGTTGTGCGGGTCCGCGCGGGGGATCGTCGCGGCCTACGCGACACTGCGGGGCGCGCAGGCGCTGTGGCGCCAGGCGGCGACGGTGCAGGCGCCGACGCTGCTGGTCTACGGCCTGCGGGACAAGCTGGTCGGCTACCGGATGGCGGCGCGGGCGATGCGAACCTTCCCGGACGCCCGGCTGCTGGTCCTGCCCGAGGCGGGGCACGTCGCGATGATGGAGTTCCCCGAGGTGGTGGCCCGTCAGTTCCGCGAGTTCGTCGCGTCCGCCGGAGCCGTCGCCGTGGCTGCTCCGACTGCGGGGGCTCCGGCTGCGGAGGCTCAGCGGTAGGCGCTGCGGCAGAGCGCGTCGGGCAGGCTGCCTTGCGGCCACAGGCCGTGGGCGAGGTCGCAGACCGCCGGCGCGGCCGGGCGGAAGTGACGGTGCGCCAGGAACCGCCGGTGTGCGGGTCGGCGTGGGGCGACCGGTCGTGGACGGGCCGGGCGGCGCTCGTCGTGGGCGGCGGCCGGGGGCGGACCGGCGACGCCGAGGCGGCTCAGCGGGCTCGGTTCGACGACACGTGCGGCCGGGCGAGGGGCCGCCGACCAGTGGGCATGCGGGGCGGCGCAGGCGCTGAGTGCGGCCGCCAGACAGGCCGTCGCCGCCAGGCGCAGCTGCGGACGCAGGCGCATGGGTCCCCCTCTCCGTCACTGCGGCAACGCCTGTCGCGGACGCAGGTTTCGGGGGTTCACTCCTTCGGGTGGTAGGGGTCCGATCGGCCGACCGGATGTCAGTGCCGCGCCGTAGCTTTCCTGTCGTCGGACCGAACAGCAGTGCCGTGGTGTTGCGGAGGGCCGACGGGAGGCGGTGTCGGGGCGGGGCCGCCAGGGCGGTGTCGGCTGTGCCGGCAGGCCTCACCGAGCCTGCCCCCGTCCGGTTCTGTCCACTCTCGCGATCGCCCCGGAGGCAATCATGCGCATCGCACTCCTCACTGAGCGTGCTGACTTCCGTACCTGGAGTGCCGAGGGCTCCTGGTGCGCGCGCCTCGCCGAGGGCCTGCCGGAGCACGAGTTCGAGCTGTGCCCGCTGGAAGCCCTGCCCGGCACGGGAACTGACGTGCCGTCGGAACGGGTGAGGCTGCGTGCCGCCGAGCGGATGCGGCGCGGGCCCGTGCTGGGGCTGCGTCGTCGGCGAGCCCTGGCGGCCTACGGCGAACTGGTGTCCGCACTGGCCGACCAGCGCCGGGTCGAGAGCTTTCCCGACGCGCTCTACGCGCTGGCCGACGCCGCCCGCGGCGGCGGTATCACCGCGCTGCTGCGTTCCGGCGCCGCCGTGGACACGCTGCACCGGGCCTGGCAGGCGCCCGGTGCGAGCCTGGCCGCCGAGGCCGGTGCCCCGGTCCTGCAGGACGCGCTGGTCGCGGCCGACCTGCTGGAGCGGGCGCTGCGCCCGCTCTCCCTCGCCTGGCAGGAGGGCGGCCCGGAGCGGGTGGACCTGTGCCACGTCCTCGGCGGCGGGCCTGCCCTGCTGCCGGCGCTGCTGGCCAAGCGCTTCCACGGGGTGCCCCTGGTGCTCACCGAGCACGGCCTGCACCTGCGTGAGCGGCTGCGCGGCTACCGGGACGCTCCTTACGGGCTGCCGGTGCGCGCCCTGCTGCACGCGTTCCACCTGCAGCTGGCGAAGGAGGGCTACCGGCAGGCGGGTCTGATCACCCCTGGTTCCGCCTTCGACCAGCGGTGGCAGGAGTACTGCGGCGCCGACCCGGGGCGGATCCGCGTCGTCTACGAGGGCACGATGGCAGCCGACCGTCCGGAGGCCGGCCCGGAGCCGGAGCGGCCGACGCTCGCCTGGGTCGGCCCCATCGCCCCCCACGGCGGGCTCCTCGAAGCACTGCGGGCCTTCGGCGAGTTGAGGGAGCGTTACCAGGGCCTGCGACTGCGGGTTTTCGGCGAGATCCCGCCCGGAGCGGAGGAGTACGCCCGCGCCTGCCGGGCGGCCGCCGAGGAGTTCGGCGAGGATGCCCGCTTCGGCGGCTGGTCGGGGCCCGCGGCGGCGGGCGCGGGCTGGGTCGTGCTGCTCAGCGGCTCGGAGGGCCCGCGCCCCCGGCTGCTGGCCGAGCTGATGCTGACCGGGCGTCCGGTCGTGGGCACGGACGTCGGGGTGATGCGGGAACTGCTGGGCCCGACGGGCCTGCTGGTCCCGCCCGGCGAGCACGGGCCGCTGGTGGAGACGTGCTCGGCGCTGCTGGGCGACGCGGAGCGGCGGGCCCGGCTGGGCCGTGCCGGGCGGCAGCGGGCGCAGGAGCTGTACGCGGTGGCGCCGGCCGTCGAGGCGTTCCGCGAGGTCTACCTGGAGCTGGCCGGGCAGGTGGCCCCCGTGCCGGAGGCGGCGGCAGCCGCGCCGACCCGGCGGCCGCAGCCCTTCGCCCGACCTGCCGAGTACTGGCTGGGGGTGCGTACCGGATGAGCCCCGCCCCGCCGGCCGATCCGGTCCAGGAGCTGATGGCGCGTCACCGGTCCCTCTGCGAAGGGGCCGCAGGCCCCCTGGAGATCGCCGCGCACCTGGAGGCCGAGGGCTTCGGCCCCCGTACCGCCCATGCGCGGACCCGCCATGCGGACGTCTTCCCTCTGGCCGAGGAGCTGTACGCCCGGGTGCCGCGCGTTCCTCCGACTCCGGAGCGGCCGCGCGTCGCCCGTCCGTGGTGGCCGCTGGCCCGCACGCTGCTCTGCGCGGCAGTGACTGCGGTCGTGCTGCTGCTTCGGGCGCCGGGGCTCTGGTCGGCCGCGCTGCTCTGCCTCCCCCTCGGGGTCTGCCTGGTTCTCGGGCGGCCAGTTCCCCTTCCGCCGGGGGAGGGAGGGCCGTCGCCGTGGGCCCGCTTTCGACCTGCTGCCCCGCGGGCGGGGGCAGTTCCCGCCGGGTGGCGGGCTCCTCGTCCTGCGGGGGGCTCCGCTCCCCGTGCGAGGGGTCTCCGGACCGCCGAGGCTCCCGAGCTGCTGATCGCCGCCGTGGATCTGGCAGTGCTCGCGGCGGGCGCGGCGGGAGCCGCACGGGCCGGTACCGGGGCCGTTCGGAACTCCCTCGCACTGGTGGTCCTGGCGGTCGCCGCCCAGGCCGTCGCCTGGGCCGTCGCGTCGGCGGGCCGCAGGCACCTGCTGGCGCGCTCGCGCGGCGACTTCCGGTCCCGGATGAGCGCGGTACTGGCACTCGGACTGGTCGTCGACGCCGCCGCGGCGGCAGCCGGGAGCCCGCAACAGGCGGGGGCCGGGCTGCTGTTGGCGCTCTGCCTGCTGCTCCGGGCGCTCGGGCACGCCCTTCCCGCGCTGCTCGGCGCCGCCGTCGGCGCGGCCGTGGTGCTGATACGCGCGCCCGTCGGGTGGGGGCTGGCCCTGGCCGCCGTGCTGACCGCGGCCACCTGGGTGCTCGCCCTCCGGCCCGAGTCGTACCGGGGCGAACTCGCCGTCCCCCTCTAGATCGTGACACCCGCTCAACAAGGAACCATGGAAGGACAGACCCGATGAGGGTGCTGCTGCTGGGCGCCGACGGCTTCATCGGCCGACGCGTCGCCGAACGACTCTTCGCCGATCCGGAGTTGCAGGTCACCGTGCTCGGTCGGCGGGACTCCGCCGACATCCGGTTCGACCTCGCCGCCGGGAGTCCGGGGGCGCTGGCCCGCTTCCTGGACGCGGTGATGCCCCGGGTCGTGGTCAACTGCGCCGGGGCCACCTACGGCAGCCCGCGGGACCTGGTGCGGGCCAACACCCTGGCGGTGGCCACGGTCTGCGAGGCGATCCGCCGCAGCCACGACCCGGCGCGGCTGGTCCACGTCGGCTCCGCCGCCGAGTACGGGCCAGTGCCGATCGGCACCGCCACCCCGGAGACCGCCGAGCCGCGGCCCCTGGGTCCGTACGGGGTGACCAAGCTGGCCGGCTCCGAGCTCGCCCTGTCATCCGGGCTCGACGCGGTCGTGCTCCGCGTCTTCGACGCCGTCGGGCCGGGCATCCCGGCGGGCTCGCTGTTCGGCCGGCTTTCCGAAGGGCTGCGCCGCGCGCTGGAGCGCGGCGAGGGCCAGGTGCGTACCGCCGACCTGTCCGCATTCCGGGATTTCGTCGACGTCCGGGACGTCGCCCGGGCCGTCCAGTCCGCGGCGGTATCGGCGGCCACCGGCGTGATCAACATCGGCGGCGGCAACGGGGTGCGCATGCGCGACGCGGCGGGGCTGCTGGTGCGCGCCTCCGGCTTCGAGGGCCGGCTGATGGAGGAGGGGCGCAGCCCCATCCCCGGTGCCGACGGCGGCTCGGACCGGCCCGGTGAGGTGCTCTGGCGGCAGGCGGACATCCGCACCGCGCGCGAGCGTCTGGGCTGGCGGCCGAGGGTGCCGCTGGAGGAGTCGCTGGCCGACATCTGGATGGAGACGGCCTGTCGGGTCTGACGATCCGCCAGGCGTGAGCTGTCTCACGCCGCGTCTCACGCACCGGTACGGGGACTCTGGAATACCCGCCGTCATGGCACTGTTGGCCGGAGTAAACGTTGCTCTGACGACCACCGGAGTCCCCCGTGTCGCTGCCACCCCTGGTCGAGCCGGCCGCTGAGCTCACCGTGGACGAGGTCCGCAGGTACTCCCGCCACCTGATCATCCCGGATGTCGGGATGGACGGGCAGAAGCGGTTGAAGAACGCCAAGGTGCTGTGCGTCGGCGCCGGCGGCCTGGGCTCGCCCGCGTTGCTGTACCTCGCCGCGGCGGGTGTCGGGACGCTCGGCATCGTCGAGTTCGACACCGTCGACGAGTCGAACCTCCAGCGCCAGATCATCCACGGCCAGTCCGACATCGGGCGCTCCAAGGCGGAGTCCGCCCGGGACTCGGTCAAGGAGATCAACCCCTATGTGAACGTGGTCCTGCACGAGGAGCGCCTCGACAACGACAACGTCAAGGAGATCTTCGCCCAGTACGACCTGATCGTCGACGGCACGGACAACTTCGCCACCCGCTACATGGTGAACGACGCCGCGGTGCTGCTGGGCAAGCCCTACGTCTGGGGCTCCATCTACCGCTTCGACGGCCAGGCGTCGGTCTTCTGGGCCGAGCACGGCCCCTGCTACCGCTGCCTCTACCCGGAGGCCCCGCCGCCGGGCATGGTCCCCAGCTGCGCCGAGGGCGGCGTGCTGGGCGTGCTGTGCGCGTCCATCGGCTCGATCCAGGTCAACGAGGCGATCAAGCTGCTGGCCGGCATCGGTGAGCCGCTGGTCGGCCGCCTGATGATCTACGACGCCCTGGAGATGCAGTACCGCCAGGTCAAGGTCCGCAAGGACCCCAACTGCGCCATCTGCGGCGAGAACCCGACGATCACCGACCTGATCGACTACGACGCCTTCTGCGGCGTCGTCTCCGACGAGGCCCAGGCCGCGGCGGCGGGTCACACCATCACGCCGAAGCAGCTGAAGCAGTGGCAGGACGACGAGGAGAACATCTTCCTCATCGACGTCCGCGAGCCCGGCGAGTACGAGATCGTCAACATCCCCGGCGCGACGCTGATCCCGAAGAACGAGTTCCTGCTCGGGAACGCGCTGGAGAAGCTGCCGCAGGACCGGAAGATCGTCCTGCACTGCAAGACCGGCGTCCGCTCGGCCGAGGTCCTCGCCGTCCTCCACTCCGCCGGCTTCGCCGACGCGGTCCACGTCGGCGGCGGCGTCATCGGCTGGGTCAACCAGATCGAGCCGGAGAAGCCCGTCTACTGACGACCGCTTCCCCGTCCGCACAGCACACCGCCGATCATCCCTGAACGCCTTGGGCATGATCGGCGGTTGGCGTTCGACTCACCGGGCGCGCAGGCGCCGTGTCACATGCCGACGGTCGCGGCGGAGACGACCTCGCTTGCCGGGGGCGGGGTGATGTGGGCGGCGACGTCGTAGGTGACCGTCACCGAACCGTCGGCTGCGGTCGGGCCGTTGATCTGGACGACGCGGTGCGGAGCGGCCACCGTGACCAGGACGCTGGAGTTGTCCGAGTTGTCCTTGAGGCTCAGCACCTGCTGGCCGCCGACCGTGCTCAGGCCGCCCTTGGTGTAGGTGTCCCCGGAACTGGTCCCGCCGTGAGCGAAGGTGTTGAGGTCGCAGAAGCTCGCCATCGCGGCGAGGTCCTTGTTCGAATCGGTGGTCTTCACGTACTTGCCCTTCAGGCGCGAGGCGCGGCTTCCGAGCCCCATCGCCTTCAGGAAGGTGCTGTCCAGCTTCAGGTAGATGGTCTTGCCGAGGGTCACGATGCTCATCCCGCCCTCGTCGCTGAGATCGACGGTCCCCTGGCAGCCGACGCCCTTGACCATGACCATGTCGATGGTTCCGTGGGTCCCGGAGTCCGTCATGGCGCCCTTGACCCGGAGCGACGTCGCGGCCGCCATCGCGGTCTCGGCCTGCTTGACGATCTGATCGGCCGTCATCCCCGCGAAGGGGTCCGCCGTCGGCGTCGGGGTGGGAGACGGCGCGGTCACGACGGGCGTGGAGTCGGCAGAGGTCTTCTGGCCGCCGGAGGTGCCGCCGCCGCACGCCGCCAGCGTGGAGACGGCGGTGCCGACGACCGCCACGGCGGTCAGGATGCGTCGGGTGGACAGGTGCATGCGGGTGCGCTCCCAGGTGCGAGTTCAAAGCGGGAGCACATGCTCCCATAAGGCCGAACGGCTGCTTCAGGCGGCCTTTACGCGGCTTTTCGGCCGGAAAAGGGTCCTGACGGGACGTCAGAGATCGCCGTCCCGCTGGAGCCAGTGGAAGCTGAACCAGCCGGGCAGGACCGGGAGCCAGAAGGTGAGGAGGCGGAAGAGCAGCACCGCCGGGGCGGCCACCAGGGCCTGGACGCCGCCGACGCCGGTGAGGAGGAAGGTGAGCGATGCCTCGATCGCGCCGATGCCGCCCGGGGTCGGGATCGCCGAGCCGGCCGCGTTGCCGGTGAGGTAGATGAAGGCCACCGTCGCGAAACCGATCGAGCCGCCGAAGGCGAGGATGCTCGCCTGCAGGCAGGCCACGAAGGCCAGGGAGACCAGCACGATCCCGCCGAAGCCGGTGACCAGCTTCACGGGGCTGCGCAGCAGGTCCAGCATGCGGGGGACGACCCCGATGAAGAGCGTCCGCAGCTGGGTCAGCACCCAGCGGCGGAGCCGCGGGATGGCGGCGACCACCAGCACCAGGACCGCCAGGACCAGCACCACCGTGATGATGGTCCGGGTCGAGGGCACGTCCTTCGAGTCGGACGCGGTTCCCGCCACGTAGCCGAAGCCCAGCAGCAGCAGGATGTGCATGCCGAGGCCGACCAGCTGGGAGGCGCCCACGCTCGCCACCGCCTGGCCCGGGCGGATGCCCTGCCGTTGCAGGAAGCGGGCGTTGAGGGCCACACCGCCGACCGCAGCCGGGGCGACCAGCTTGACGAAGGACCCGGCCACCTGGGCGTTGAAGGTCTTCCAGAAGGGCAGCTGCTCCGGCACGAAGCCGGCCAGGCTCATCGTCGCGCCGACGTAGCTGACCACCGCCGCCGCCAGGGCCACGGCCGCCCAGCCCCAGTTGGCGTGGCTGATGCTGGACGCCGGGTTGCCGCTGGTGGTGATCTGACCCACCGCCAGATACACCGCGAAGGCCAGCGCCACGATGGTGATCAGCGTCTTGGGCCGCAGCCGCTCCAGCTTGGCCGGTTCGACCGGGGCCTGCGGGACCAGGGTGAGGATCTCCTCGCGGATCTGCGAGAGCAGGTCGGCCGGGTCCGGGTGGTGCTCCAGGGCCTCCTCGACCTTGACCCCGGACCGGATCTCCTCGTCCCGCGCGGCCGCCGCGGCCGTCTTCCGGGTCCGGTGCTCCGACTTGAGCTCGGCCCGGGTGCTGCGGTTGAGGCCCACCGGCTGCAGCAGCGGCAGCGCCGAGGCCGTCCGCTGCTTGCCCAGGACGTCCGTCGCGGAGGCGACCGCGCGTCCCGCGCCCACCCGCAGGGCGAGGGTCGTGAGGAGCTGGGCCAGGTCCATACGGAGCGTCAGATCACCTGCGGCGATGTCGCCTCCGGCCAGGTTGACCAGGCAGGTGCTGCCGTCCTCGGTGAGCAGCAGCGAGTCCGCGGTGAGGCGGCGGTGGGCGATCCGGCGGTCGTGCAGGGCCTTGACGGAGATCCACGCGTCGCGCAGCGCCCGGTCGGTGAGCCGGTCGGCGGGGACGTCGGTGAAGGAGGTGCCCTCGATCCGCTCGTAGACCAGCATCACCGCGTCCGGGCCGAGTTCGGAGGTGGCGATCAGCTTGGGGGTGTGCGCGCCCGCCGAGGAGGCGGCGTACGCGATCAGCGCCTCCTGCTCCAGCGCCTGCCGCAGCGACTGGGGGCTGGACCGGACGGCCACCGTGCGCAGCCGCAGGCGTCGCCAGAGCCGGTAGAAGAAGCCGGAGGCCTGCTGCTCCCGGTCGATGACGTGCACGTCGAGCGGCGCTCCGGGCTCCTGGACGACCAGGTAGCGGCGGGTGCCCTCGGGGCCGTCGGGGGAACGGTGGGCGCTGACCGGGCGGAAGCCGACCTTGCGCAGGCCCGCGAGCAAGTGCTGGCCGGTGGGCCGGACATTGGGGCTGCCGACGGCGTAGAGCGTGCCGTAGGCGACGGTCAGGCCCAGCAGAATCGTCACTGCGATGGACAGCGGGGTGGTTCGGCCGGCGACCAGTTCGGAGGCGCTCTCCAGCAGTACGACCAGCCACAGCGCGATCCGCCAGCGCGGGCGGCTGGCCATGCCGACGGCGGTCATGTAGGCGATCACCGGGCACAGGTAGCCGTGCACGGGATCCGTGTAGCTCGAGCCGCCCGGCGGGATCGTGGTGAGGGCGTCCTTGATGGCGCCCGGCGCGGCCTTCATCACCCACAGGTCGAAGCCGAGGGCGATGCCGTGGGCCAGGACCGCGGCCAGCACGCCGTCGGCCACGCGCAGACCGTCACGCTTGATCAGCCGCTCGACCGCGAAGGCCAGCGGCACGATCAGCACGGCCGCGGAGGACACGAAGCTGGCGAAGGTGACCAGGAAGCCAGGCAGCTTGGTGGCGCCGGAGTGGATGTCGACGGTCAGCCCGCTGGTGGTGGACTGGGCGATGCTGGCCAGCACCAGGACCGCGCCGACGCCGAGCAGGCCGAGCAGGAAGCGGATCAGGTCGGAGGGCCGGTGCGCGCGGGCGGACAGCAGCGGCTCGTCGACCGGCACCGGCGCCTGGTCCTGCTCGGCGGGGTGCTCCCGGTGCTGCTCCGCCTGCTGATGCTTCACCAGATCGACGGGCGCGTGCTCGGGTTCGGGGCTGCGGGGGTCGGTGTCCCGGTCCGCGGGAACGCCGGATGGGGCCGCCGCGTCGGCCGCCTTCTCGGCGCTCGCGTTCGAACCGCTCATCCCCGTTACCTGTGTGCTTTCTGATCGGACGGTTCCGACCACTCCAGGGTGTCATGGCACTCCCCGGCCTGTCCGGGAGAGGTGCCCCCGTGCAGACCCCCGGCGGATGCTACATTCCCCCGCCCGGGTGAGCGAGGAGGTTCCGCGCCGGGGTCCCTCGCAGGGGCGACCGGGCCCGTGGGGACTGTCACACGCGTACGACAGAATGCGGCAGGTGAGCGACGAGAGCCTGCCGCAGCTGCTGCCGCCCTTCGCGGAGCGGGTGCTGGACCTGGCCGAGCGGATCCCGCCCGGCCGGGTGATGACCTACGGCGATGTGGCGGAGTACCTGGAGGAGGGCGGTCCGCGCCAGGTGGGGCGGGTCATGGCCCTGTACGGAGCCCCGGTGCCCTGGTGGCGGGTGATCCGCGCGGACGGGGTGCTGCTGCCGGGGCACGAGCTTCGGGCGCTGGAGCAGTACCGGGCGGAGGGGACGCCGCTGCGCGCGGTGCGCGGGCAGAGCATGCCCCGGGTCGACCTCCCCCGGGCCCGCTGGGACGGCCGGTAGGGCGCGGTGCCCGCCGGCTGGGGGCCGCCGGGGTTGCGCAAAGGGCAGACGGTGTCCGTGGGGGGACGTAGGCTCCCTGCGGGGAGGCGTGGTGCGTGAGGTGCGCGGCGCCACCGGAGACGAACGCACGCCCACAGGACCACGCCATGAGCACGCCCAGCAGCCCGTACCGGCTGACGCGGGAGCCCCCCGCGCCGCAGGTCCGGCCTGCGCTGGACGAGCACCAGCGCGCCGTCGTCACGCACCGGGGCGGGCCGCTGCTGGTCCTCGCCGGGCCCGGTACCGGCAAGACGACGACGCTGGTCGAGGCCGTGGCCGCGCGCATGGAGGACGACGGGCTGACGGCCGATCAGATCCTCGTCCTCACCTTCAGCCGCAAGGCCGCCGTCGAGCTGCGGGACCGGATCACCGCGCGCGTCGGCGGCGCCGCCGCCCCGCAGGCGACGACGTTCCACTCCTTCTGCTACGCGCTGGTCCGCGCCGAGCAGGATCCCGAGCTCTACGCGGAGCCGGTGCGCCTCCTCTCCGGCCCGGAACAGGATGTGATGGTCCGTGAGCTGCTGGCCGGCGGCGCCGAGGACGCCCGGTCCGGGCGCGGGCTGCCGTGGCCGGACGAGCTGCGGGCGTGCCTGACCACCCGCGGATTCGCCGACGAGGTCCGTGCCGTGCTGGCGCGCGCCCGCGAGCTGGGGCTGGACGAGCACACCCTGGACCGCTTCGCGGCCCGGGTCGGCCGTCCCGACTGGTCCGCGGCCGCGGCGTTCCTCGCCCAGTACCTGGACGTGCTCGACCTGCAGGGGGTGCTGGACTACTCCGAACTCGTCCACCGGGCGGTGCTGCTGGCGGAAAGACCCGAGGTCCGGAGCCGTCTCCGGGCCCGCTACCCCGTCGTCTTCGTGGACGAGTACCAGGACACCGACCCGGCCCAGGTGCGGTTGCTGCAGGCGCTCGCCGGGGACGGCCATGAGCTGGTCGTCGTCGGCGACCCGGACCAGTCGATCTACGCCTTCCGCGGCGCGGACGTCAACGGCATCCTCGACTTCCCCCGTGCCTTTCCGCAGCGCGACGGCCGGGACGCGC
Source organism: Streptacidiphilus monticola (assembly GCF_042658505.1). Classification (NCBI taxonomy): domain Bacteria; kingdom Bacillati; phylum Actinomycetota; class Actinomycetes; order Kitasatosporales; family Streptomycetaceae; genus Streptacidiphilus; species Streptacidiphilus monticola. Next base: position 16,269 of record NZ_JBHSQJ010000059.1, read on the forward strand.
CGGTCACGGTGCTGCGCTACTCCCGCCGGTCCGGGCGGAACCTGCTCGCGGCGACCCGCATGCTCACCGAGCGGATGCCGATGGGCCGGCTCCCGGCCGCCGCGCTGGCCGCGCACCGGGCGCTGCGGCCGACGCGCGACGGCGGCCGGGTCGAGGTGTACACCTACCCCACACCGGGCGCCGAGCTGGACAACATCGCCGACCTGCTGCGCCGTGCCCACCTTGAGGAGGGCGTCCCCTGGGGCGAGATGGCGGTGCTCGTCCGGGCGGGCGGCCGGTCGATCCCGGGCATCCGCCGCGCCCTGACCACCGCCGGGGTCCCGTTGGAGATCGACGGCGACGATCTGCCGCTGCATCAGGAACCCGCCGTGGCACCGCTGCTGACGGCGCTTCGGGTCTGCGCCGAGGGCGCGGTCCGGGACCGGCGCCATCCCGACGCGGCGGACCCGCTCACCCCCGAGCTGGCCGAGGAGCTGCTGACCGGCCCGCTGGGGGGGCTCGACGGCGCGGACCTCCGTCGGCTGGGGCGCGCGCTGCGTGAGGAGGAGCGCGCGGTGCTGCGTCTGCTCCCACCCGAGGAGCAGCGCGCAGTCCGCGGCGCGGACCTGCTGATCCGCGAGGCGCTGGCAGAGCCGGAGCGGCTGGTCACCCTGGACGGCTCCCCGGCCCGGCGCGCCCGAGAGCTCGGCCTGCTGCTGCGCAAGGTACGCGAGCTGCTGGCCGGCGGCGGCAGCCCCGAAGAGGCGTTGTGGGCGCTGTGGGACGCCTCGTCCGGCTGGCGCGACCGGCTGGAGCGGGCGGCCCTGCGCGGCGGACCGTCGGGACGCAACGCCGACCGCGACCTGGACGCGCTCTGCGCGCTGTTCGAGACCGCCGCCCGCGCGGAGGACCGGGTGCGCGGGGCCCGGGGCGCGCTCAACTTCCTCGACGGACTGCAGCAGCAGGACATCGCCGCCGACACGCTGTCGGGCCGGGCGGTCCGCCCGGACGCCGTGCGGCTGCTGACGGCGCACCGGTCGAAGGGCCTGGAGTGGCGGCTGGTCGTGGTGGCCGGCGTGCAGGAGGGCCTCTGGCCGGACCTGCGCCGACGCGGCTCGCTCCTGGAGGCGGACCGGATCGGCCGGGACGGTCTGGCGGAGCCGCTCAGCCAGGCGTCGCTGCTGGCCGAGGAGCGGCGGCTGTTCTACGTCGCCGCGACGCGCGCCAAGGAGCGGCTCGTGGTGACGGCGGTGCAGGCCGCGGCGGAGGACGGTGACGAACCGTCACGGTTCCTGCGGGAGCTGTACCGCGAGGCGAAGGACGGCACCCGGACGCCCGACGTGCGGGTGGAGCAGGTCGCGCACCGCCCGCGCCGGCCGCTGTCCGTGCCCGGTCTGGTCGCGGAGCTGCGCGCGGTCAGCGTGGACCCGGCGAAGTCGCCGGCGCTGCGGGAGGCGGCGGCCGAGCGGCTGGCCCGGCTGGCGTCGCTGCGTGACGAGGACGGCTACCCCCTGGTCCCGGCGGCGGACCCGCGCCGGTGGTGGGGGATGGCCGACCTGACGGAGAACAGCGTGCCCGTGCGCGACCCCGAGCGGCCCCTGGAGCTGTCGGGCAGTGGGCTGGCCGCCGTCAACTCCTGTTCCCTGCAGTGGTTCCTGGGCCGGGAGGTCCGGGCGGAGGGCGTCTCCGGGACGGCGCAGGGGTTCGGCAACGTCGTGCACGTGCTGGCCGACGAGGTCGGCTCCGGGCGCACCGCCCCCGACCTGGACGTGCTGATGGCCCGGCTGGACACGGTCTGGGACGCGTTGGCCTTCGACGCTCCCTGGAAGTCGGAGCAGGAGCGGCAGCAGGCCCGGCTCGCCCTGGAGCGCTTCCTGCGGTGGCACGCGGCGGAGCGGGGCAGGGAGCCGGTGGGGACCGAGCACGCCTTCGAGGTGGAGCTGAAGGCCGGCGAGCACCGCATCCGCATCCGCGGCTCGATGGACCGCGTCGAACGGGACCGGGCAACGGGGGCGGCGTACGTCGTGGACTTCAAGACCGGCAAGGGCGCCGTCTCGTCGAGCGAACTGCTGACGCACCCTCAACTGGGCACGTACCAGCTCGCGGTGCGGGAGGGCGCGGTGGACGACCTGTTCGACGGCGTCACACCGGCCCCGGGCGGGGCGGAGCTGGTGCAGTTGCGCCAGGAGGTGGCGAAGAGCAGGCCGGACGAGCCCAAGGTGCTGCACCAGCCGTCGGTGGCCGACGACCCCGCGTGGATCGAGGACCTCCTCGCCACGGCGGCGGACCGCGTCGTCAACGAACGCTTCACCCCCTCCCCGGGGAGGGCCTGCGACACCTGCTCCTTCCACTCCTCCTGCCCCGCCCGCCCGGAAGGCCGCCACGTGGTGGACTGAGCCCGGGGTCCCGCCCCCACACGGGCCGGTGCCCCAACTCGACGGAGCCACCCGGCCCGGCCCGGGCCTGCCAGGTACGGTCCAGCATCGCGCCCGGCCCGGGCCTGCCAGGTATGGTCCAGCGTCGCGCCTGGCCCGCGGGCCTTCGGCCCGGCCCGGGCCAGCGCCCCTGGTCGGCCTCGGGCCTTCGGCCCTGACTCATGCGGGTAGGCACCCTGCCCGGGCCTCGGGCCGTCGCTGCCCACCGCCCGGGGCCTCGCCCGACTCGGACAGACCTTCTCGGCCCTCACCCGGCCGGGGCCACGGGCACCGCACGGAGTGGGAGGCGTGGCGCCCGGCCCGGCCTGCGGGTTCGAGGCCGCCGTCCGGCCTTCGGCGGGCGCGCCCGGCCCGAAGGCCTTTGGTCTGGCCTCGGTCTGTACCGAGCCCGGGGCCCTGGGCCTCCGGCCCGGGCTACCGGCCAGCGGACCCGCCCGGGGCCTGGGAGGGGCGCGTTCGAGGCCGAGCCTTCGACTTTGCACCGGCCTCCGCCCGGACTCCAAGACGTCCCCAGGCCCGCCGCCCGGGCAGGACCGAGCGTCCACCCACCGCCGTCTGGCGCTTCCGCCCGGGTGCGCGCGACGCGGCCTGGCGGTTGCCTGGGAGCGGGCGGCCCGGCGCGGGCTGTCCGGGCTGGGCGCAGGGGCTGGGAGGGGCGGCCGCGCCTTCGGGCGGTGTGGAGGATGGGCTGTCACTCAGGCCGGGGCGGGGGTGTCGGTGGGAGGGGCTAGCGTGGGCGGGTGACCTCAGGCATGCGCAGTCCAGAGGAGCTCAAGGAGCTGCTCGGGATCCCGTTCACCGCCGAGCAGGTGCGGGCGATCACCGCCCCGCTCGCTCCGGCGGTGGTCGTCGCGGGGGCGGGGTCCGGGAAGACGACGGTGATGGCGGCGCGCGTCGTCTGGCTGGTCGGCACCGCGCAGGTCCGCCCCGAGCAGGTGCTCGGGCTGACCTTCACCAACAAGGCCGCCGCCGAACTCGCCGATCGCGTCCGCCACGCGCTCGCCCAGGCGGGTGTGGACGCCGAGACCGGTGAGCCGGAGATCTCCACCTACCACTCCTTCGCCGGCCGGCTGCTCAAGGACCACGGCCTGCGCCTCGGGCTCGAGCCCGACCTGCGGCTGCTCGCCGACGCCACCCGCTACCAGCTCGCCTCCCGGGTGCTGCGCCAGGCCCCGGGCCCCTACCCCGAGTTGAAGGACAGCCTGTCGTCCCTCGTGGCCAAGCTGGTCAAGCTGGACGGCGAGTTGGCCGAGCACCTCGTCGAACCGGAGCAGCTGCGGGCCTGGGACGCCGCACTCATCGAGCGCCTGCAGGCTGTCCGGCTGACGAACGATCACCTCCGGGCCGTTCCGCAGACGGCAGCCGCCCGCCGTCAGCTCGCGGGGCTGGTGGAGCGCTACCGCGCCCGCAAGCAGGAGGCGTCCCTGATCGACTTCGGCGACCAGATCACCGCCTGCGCCCGGCTCGCGCAGACCCGGCCGGAGGTCGGCGCCCTGCTGCGCGAGCAGTTCGCCGTCGTGCTGCTGGACGAGTACCAGGACACCTCCGTGGCCCAACGCCTGCTGCTGTCGGGCCTGTTCGGCGCGGGCACCGGGCACCCGGTCACCGCGGTGGGCGACCCCTGCCAGGCCATCTACGGCTGGCGCGGCGCCTCCGTGGCCAACCTGGACGAGTTCCCGCAGCACTTCGCGAACGCCGACGGCTCCCCGGCCGCCCGCTACTCGCTCTCCGAGAACCGCCGCAGCGGCGGCAGGCTGCTGGCCTTCGCCAACGGGCTCGCCGCCCCGCTGCGCGCCATGCACGAGGGCGTCGAGGCGCTGCGCCCCGCGCCCGGGGCCGAGCAGGAGGGCGTGCTGCGCGTCGCTCTGACGGAGAGTCACCAGGACGAGGTGGCCTGGGTCGCGGACACGATCCGGCATCTGGTCGGCACCGGCACCCGCCCAGGGGAGATCGCCGTGCTGTGCCGGTCCGGCCGCGAGCTGTTCCCTGACATCCACGCGGCCCTCGTCGCCCGGGACGTGCCGGTCGAGGTCGTCGGCCTGTCCGGGCTGCTGCACCTGCCCGAGGTCGCGGACCTGGTCGCCACATGCGAGGTGCTGGACGACCCCACCGCCAACGCCGCGCTGGTCCGGCTGCTCACCGGCCCGCGCTGGCGGATCGGGCCGCGTGACCTCGCCCTGCTCGGCCGCCGGGCGAGGGACCTGGTCCGGGTGCAGCGCGGGCGCAGCCCGGACAAGCTGCACGACGCCGTCGCCGAGGCCGACCCGACCGAGATCGTCTCGCTCGCGGACGCGCTGGAGTCCTTCCTCTACCCGGGCCAGTCCGGCGAGCCGGAGCTGCCCTTCTCCGCCGAGGCGGCGCTGCGCTTCGAGCGGCTGGCCGCCGAGATCCGCGAGCTGCGCCGGTCCCTGGCCGAGCCGCTCATGGACGTGTTGCACCGGGTGCTGACCGTCACCGGCCTCGAGGTGGAGCTGTCCGCGTCCCCGCACGCGCTGGCCGCCCGGCGCAAGGAGACGCTGAACGCCTTCCTCGACATCGCCGCCGGTTTCGCGGACCTGGACGGCAGCCCCTCGCTCGGGGCCTTCCTCGGCTTCCTGCGCGCGGCGCAGGAGTTCGACCGGGGCCTGGACAACACCCTGCCCGGGGGGGACGACACGGTGAAGGTGCTCACCGCGCACAAGTCCAAGGGCCTGGAGTGGCCCGTCGTCTTCGTCCCCGGCCTGGTGAAGGGTGCCTTCCCGAGCGGCACCGGCCGCGAGAAGTGGACCTCCCGGGCGGAGGTGCTGCCCCACGCCCTGCGAGGTGACGCGGCGTCACTTCCCGCCGATCCCGCGTGGACCAGCGCCGGGCTCAAGGCCTTCGACGCGGCGATGAAGGAGCACGCCGCGGTCGAGGAGCTGCGCCTCGGCTACGTCGCCTTCACCCGGCCCCGGCACACCCTCTACGCCTCCGGCCACTGGTGGGGGCCCGCGCAGAAGCGCCCGCGCGGCCCGTCCGAGTTCCTGGAGGCGCTGCGCGAGCACTGCGAGCAGCCCGGCAGCGGCGGCGACGTCGAGACGTGGGCGGAGCCGCCGGAGGACGGCGCGGAGAACCCGGCCCTGTCCCGCGCGGCCGAGCACGTCTGGCCGCTGCCGCTGGATCCGGCCGCCCAGGCTGCCCGCCGGGCCGCCGGCACCCGCGTGCTGGACGGCCCCACCGGGCAGGACCCGCAGGGTCTGCTGCCCGAGGAGCAGCGCCTGGTCGCCTCCTGGGACCGGGACGTCGAGCTGCTGGCCGGCGAACTGCGGCGGGCCCGCGCCTCGGTGCGCGAGGTCCCGCTGCCGGCCTCGCTGACGGCGTCCCAGCTGCTGCGGGTCGCCGCCGACCCGGACGGCTTCGCCCGCGAACTGGCCCGGCCGATGCCGCGGCCGCCGCAGCCGGCCGCCCGGCGCGGCACCCGGTTCCACGCCTGGGTCGAGGCCCGCTTCGAGCCGCTGTTGCTGCTCGGCGAGGACGCCCTGCCCGGCGCCGAGGAGGACGGGATCGCGGACGAACGGGACCTGGAGCGGCTCAAGGAGGCCTTTCTGCGGACGCCCTACGCGGAACGGCGTCCGTTCGCGGTCGAGGCACCGTTCCAACTCCTGCTCGGCGGCCGGGTGGTACGTGGTCGGATCGACGCCGTCTACGCGGACGGCGCGGGCGGTTTCGAGGTGGTCGACTGGAAGACGAACCACCGCGAGACCGCCGATCCGCTGCAGCTGGCCGTCTACCGCCTGGCCTGGGCGGAGCAGCAGGACGTGCCACTGGAGCGGGTGGGGGCCGCGTTCCTTTACGTGCGCTCGGGAAATGTGGTGCGTCCGGGTGAACTTCCGGGGCGATCCGAACTGGAGTCCCTGCTCGCCGGGCGTTAGGCCGATCGGGTCGGAAGAATTGTGAAAGGACTGTGCGGGCTGTCCATTTCGCTCCTAATGTGGAGGTGATAACCAGTCAACTTCGACCCCCTTTCGGCCGCTTGCCGCCCACCTGCAGGAGACGAGACGTTGACTGACCGCGGTGCTCTGCTTCGCCTGGTCCGCACGGGCCGGGCGATATTGCTGCTGCCGTTCCTGGGCATCATGATCGTCTTCGCGCTGGAGCAGTTCGGTCACGCCCACCGCTTCACCTTCGAGCCCGCGCTGACGGTGGGTCCGGCGCTGGCCGCGGTGGTCAGCAACAGCGTCTGGTTCCCGCTCGCGATCGGCGCGGCGGCACTGGGGGAGGCCTTCGGCTTCGCGGCCTGGGAGGGCACGCTGGCCAAGGCCGTGCACGGGGCCAGCATCCTGGCCATCGTCCTGATCAGCCTGATCGGCGCGGCGAGCGTGCTGCTGCGCAACCGCCAGGAGCGGGAGCTGGCCGACGCCCGGCTGGTCTCCGAGGTGGCCCAGCGGATCCTGCTGCGCTCGATCCCGGAGCGCATCGGCGTGGTCCGTGCGGCCGTCCACTACGCGGCCGCCGCCGCCCACGCGCGCATCGGCGGGGACCTGTACGAGGTGGTGCAGACGCGCTTCGGCGTGCGCGCGGTGATCGGCGACGTGCGCGGCAAGGGCCTGGCCGCCGTGGAGACGGCCGCCGCGATCCTGGGCGCGTTCCGTGAGGCCGCACACCAGGAGCAGGCGCTGGACCGGGTGGCCGGCTGGCTCGCGGACAGCCTGGGCCGGGCGCTGCGGGAGCACGAGTCCGAGGGACCCCAGGGGATGGACGAGGAGTTCGTCACCCTGGCGTTGGTGGGCGTGCGCGCCGACGGCATCGTCGAGATCGTCAACTGCGGGCACCCGTCCCCGCTGCTGCTGCGCGAGGGCGCGCCCATCCGCTTCCTCGACCCGGCGTACACGGTGCCCCCGCTGGGCGTGCTGGAGCCCGAGGAGGTCCGGCCGCCGGTGCTCTCGCTGCGTCTGGAGTCGGGCGACCGCCTGCTGCTGTACACCGACGGCGTGATCGAGGCCCGCAACGCGTGGGGGGCGTTCTACCCCCTGGCGGAGCGCGCGCCCGACTGCGCGGTGGGGGAGTCCCCCGCGGAGGTCCTCGACCGGATCCACGCGGACGTGCGACGGCACGTGGGCCACAACCTGGGTGACGACGCGGCGATGCTGCTGTTGCAGTACGCGCCGGCCCCCGCTCCGACGCCTGCCACGCTCACGGCCCTGGTCCACCCCCGGGACGCGGACCCGCTGAGCAGGGACTGACTGCCGAGGCCCCGTCAGGGGCGCGAGGAACCGCGCGAGCAGCACCTCACTCGGGGAGGTTCGACTCGCTGATCGGGGACCGACCTCCCCGGGGGGTGGGCCGGTCGCGCAGTTCCTCCCCCAGCCTTCGGCCGGGGGTACCCCCAGCGCCCCCATGGGGCGGGGCGGGCGCTACTGCTGGCGCAGGGTCACGATCAGGGGGCGGTGGTCGGAGATCGGGCTCGCCGGGGTGCCCACGGCCTGGACCGCGCCCCGGGGGACGCCGACGGCGAGGATGTGGTCGAACTGCACCGCCGGCCGGTGGGACGGGTACGTCGCCACGCGGGCGAGATCTCGCCACCCGGCCAGGGCCCGGGGCGCGGTCGGGCTGAGGCGTCGCCGCGCGCGGGCGCGCGGGCGGGGGGCCTGGCGGCCCACCCGGGCCACCACCGAGGCACCGCCGAGGACCGTCCGGGGCACCGCGCCGACCAGGTTGAAGTCCCCCAGCAACAGGTAGGGCTCGGGGAGGTCGGTGATCCAGCGCCGGATCCCCGCCAACTGCCCCATGTTCCAGCCCGGTACGAACGACAGGTGCGCCGCGACCACCGTGAGCGGACCCGACGGGCCGTCAAGCACCGCCGCCAGCACGGTCCGCGGCTCGTCCGGCACCGGCGTCAGGCCGGGCCGCCCGGCCACCCGCAGCGGGAGGCCGAAGGGAGCGGGCGCGAACCGCCGGGCCCGCCAGTGCCGCACTGGCAGCCGCGTCACCAACGCGGTTCCGTACGAAGGCAGTTCGGTGTCCGTCCCGTCGTCCTCCGGACCGTAGACGCGGACGCCCGCATCGGCCACCGCCGGGTCGGGGATCCAGCCGGCCACGGGGGCGGGGCGGCCGCGCACGGCTGCGGCGAAGCGGTAGTCCGTGGCGCCCAGGGCCTTCGCCGCCACCGCGGCCTGGTCCACCCTGCCGCTGCGGGGCTGGTACCGGTCCACCTCCTGCAGGGCCAGGACGTCCGCGTCGAGCTCGCCGATCGCCTCGGCCAGCGGTGCGGCCGGATCGGGACCGAGCGGGAGCGGTCGGCCCTCGGGGTCCAGGGGCTGGCCGTGCAGCAGGTTGAACGTGGCGATGCGCAACTGGGTCACGGCTCCGAACCTACGCCGTCGCGGCGGCAGTTGCGGCCAGCCCGGGTCGGTGCGCCCGCCGGGCACTTCGGCGACGGCCTCGCCTCCGACGTCCGATCGCCCGCACGGCCGCGGCCCCGCACCCCCGCGCGGGCCGGTCCGCCCCCGGCAGGGGCCGTGCAGAGTGCTTGCCCCGGCGAACTAGAGTCGAGGCATGACGACGCTCAACCCGGACAGCGCGGTCCGCGACTACATCGCGGCGCACCGCGACGCCTTCCTCGACGATCTCGCGGCATGGCTCCGTATCCCCTCCGTCTCCGCCGACCCCGAGCGGGGCGCCGACGTCCGCGCCTCCGCGGAGTGGCTCGCCGCCAAGCTCCGGGAGACGGGCTTCCCTGTGGCGGAGGTCTGGGAGACCGCGAACGGCGGCCTGCCCGCCGTCTTCGCCGAGTGGCCCTCCGGCGACCCCGACGCGCCGACCGTCCTGGTCTACGGGCACCACGACGTCCAGCCCGCGGCCAAGGCCGACGGCTGGGCCACCGAGCCGTTCGAGCCGGTCGTCGTCGACGGGCGGATGTTCGCGCGCGGCGCCGCGGACGACAAGGGGCAGGTGTTCTTCCACACGTTGGGGATCCGCGCCCACCTTGCCGCCACCGGCCGGACCGCGCCCGCGGTCAACCTGAAGTTCCTGATCGAGGGCGAGGAGGAGTCCGGCTCCCCGAACTTCGCCGCCCTGGTCCGCGAGCGCGCCGAGCGCCTCGCCGCGGACGTCGTCGTCATCTCCGACACCGGTATGTGGGCCGAGGACACCCCGACGGTGTGCACCGGCATGCGCGGTCTGGCGGACTGTCAGATCGACCTGTACGGGCCGGACACGGACATCCACTCCGGCTCCTTCGGCGGTGCCGTGCCCAACCCGGCCGACGAGGCGGCCCGCCTCGTGGCCGCGCTGCACGACACCGATCGGCGCGTGGCCATCCCCGGCTTCTACGACGGCGTGGTGGAGCTCACGGACGAGGAGCGCGCCCTCTTCGCCGAGCTGCCCTTCGACGAGGCGTCCTGGCTGCGGACCGCCAAGTCCCGCGCCACGCTGGGCGAGAGCGGCTACTCCACCCTGGAGCGGATCTGGGCCCGGCCCACCGCCGAGGTCAACGGCATCTGGGGCGGCTACACCGGCCCCGGCGGGAAGACGATCATCCCCGCCGAGGCGCACCTCAAGCTCTCCTTCCGCCTGGTCGCCGGGCAGGACGTGGAGAAGGTCCGCCAGGCGGTCGCCGCGTGGGTCGAGCAGCAGATCCCCGCCGGCATCCGCTACGAGATCGTCTTCCCCGGTGCGACCCGGCCCTGCCTGACGCCGCTGACGCACCCGGCGCTGCAGTCGGTCGTGCGCTCCATGAGCCGTGCGTTCGAGAAGAAGGTCCGCTTCACCCGCGAGGGCGGCAGCGGCCCGGCGGCCGACCTCCAGGACGTGCTCGGTGCGCCGGTGCTGTTCCTGGGCATCTCGGTGCCGTCCGACGGCTGGCACTCGATCAACGAGAAGGTCGAGCTCGACCTGCTCGCCAAGGGCGTCGAGACCTCCGCCTACCTGTGGGGCGACCTGGCTGCCAACTGGCAGCCGGCGTAAGCGCCTTCGCGCGTGGTCGGAATGGTGAGGACAGGGATGGGAGCACCGATGGAACTGCCGCTCGCGCTCGCCCGGGCCGGGGTGGACCGCGCCGCCGAGCACCGCTTCGACGAGCCCTGGCTCGCCGCGGCCTGGAGTCATCCGAGCTCGCGGGTGCTGGCGGTCGCCGACGGTCAGGCGTTCGTCGAGGACACCCCGGACGGCGGGAGCAGGCTGGTGCTGCTGTCCACCTTCGACGCGCCGGAGCACGCCCCGGTCGACCGGTTCTTCCTGGGTGAGGACGGGGCGGGGACGGCGTACTTCGCCGTCTCCTGCGAGTCGCTGCCGGGCCGGCTGGACGGCGACGCCCGCCCGGCCGGCCTGCGCGAGGTCGGCGCGAGCCTGGACGACCGCGACGCCGGACTGCTGGTGCATGCGGTGGCCCTGATCAACTGGCATGCGTCGCACGGCTTCTGCGCCAAGTGCGGCCACCGCACCACGCCGGCGGCGGCGGGCCACGTCCGACGCTGCGTCAGCTGCGCCCGCGAGCACTACCCGCGGACGGACCCCGCGGTCATCATGCTGGTGACGGACGATCAGGACCGGGCCCTGCTCGGCCGGCAGTCGCTGTGGCCGGAGGGGCGCTACTCGACCCTGGCGGGATTCGTCGAGCCCGGGGAGTCCCTGGAGCAGGCGGTCGCGCGCGAGGTGTCGGAGGAGTCGGGTGTCCGGGTCGACCCGGACAGCGTGGAGTACGTCGCCAGCCAGCCGTGGCCGTTCCCCGCGAGCCTGATGCTGGGGTTCACCGCCCGTGCCCTGCGCTCGGGCAGTGAGATCCAGGTGGACGGCGAGGAGTTGGACGACGCGCGGTGGTTCTCGCGCGAGGAGCTGAAGGCGGGGATGGAGGCAGGGACCGTCCTTCCCCCGTCCGGCATCTCCATCGCGCGACGGCTCGTCGAGCTCTGGTACGGCGGCCCGCTGCCGGAGGCCGCGCACTGGTGACGGGCCGCCCTCCGGCCGGACCCGTCGAGGGAGATCCGGTCCCGTTCCGGGGCGAACCTCCCGCGGCCGGCACTACTCGCGCAGCTCCCCCTGGCTTCGCCGGGGGGAGCCGGGCCGCCCCTGAAGGTGCACCGGATTGGCGGCGGGAATTTCCGGCGCCTGCATTTCCGGGGCTGTCAGGAGGCAGGTGACCGTCTTTCCGGTCAGCCGGACCACGACCTCCCAGCTGTCCGCCAGCAATTCGACGATCTGGAGGCCGCGGCCCCCCTGGGCGTCGGAGGCGGCGTCCCGGGGGGCGGGAAGCGACGTGCCCTCGTCGGCCACCGCGATCCGCAGTGTGCGGTCCGTCAGCGCCAGCGTCAGGTCGACCGGGCCGGACCCGTACCGCAGCGCGTTGGTGACCAGCTCGGAGACGACCATCTCCGCGGAGTCGATGAGTTCGGGCGCGCCCCAGGCCGCCAGCGCGGTCCGCGTGATACGGCGGGCGTGCCGCACGTTCTTCGGGTGCGGCGGGAACGAGGCGATTGCGGCCCAGGCTCTCCGGTCGGTCAAGGCGGTCCTCCGCTGGAAAGTAGGAATTAACGCAATCCCGTCAATGGTGGCGGGTTTCCCCGAACCGGCGCAACCACCTCGCGGAATTTCGTCGACTGTCGCTCGTAGTACTGTCCGACTTCCAGAAAAGGGATTCCTTCTCCAGCGAATCCGATTCCCCGCTGCAGATCCTAGGGCCGCCCACTGACAAACGACGGAGGGGCACCCGCCGCGGCGGGTGCCCCTCCGGTGGTGCGAGTACGGCTCAGACGGCCGCGAGCTTGGCCTTGACCTGCGCCAACGAGGGGTTGGTCTGCGCCGAGCCGTCGGCGTACACGACGGTGGGAACGGTCTGGTTGCCGTTGTTGACCTTCTCGACGAGCGCGGCCGCGTCCGGGTCCAGCTCGATGTTGACCTCGGTGTAGCCGATGCCCTCGCGGTCGAGCTGCGACTTGAGGCGCTGGCAGTAACCGCACCACGTGGTGCTGTACATCGTGATCGCGGACATCGGGACTGCTCCTTCTGCTGACGGGACGGCTCTGCGCGGTCACCTCGTGAAACATGAGGCCCTGCGCGGATATTCCCTGGTGCTATCAGCAGACCTGGTTATCAGACCACCGGGCCTGTGGACAATGCGGCGGGGTTGTCGGCGGAGCTTGAGAGGATGGACGGCATGCAGTCAGAGCTCCCGGGCACCCAGCCGTACCCCGCCGCCTCCGTCGCCGGGCCGGGCGGTCCGCCGCGCGACGCCGACGCGGTGCTCGCCGCGCTGGACCCGGAGCAGCGCGCGGTCGCCACGGCCCTGCACGGGCCCGTCTGCGTGCTCGCGGGCGCCGGGACGGGCAAGACCCGGGCGATCACGCACCGGATCGCCTACGGCGTCCGCAGCGGGGTCATGCAGCCGCAGCGGGTCCTGGCGGTCACCTTCACCGCCCGGGCCGCGGGGGAGATGCGGGGGCGGCTGCGTGAGCTGGGGGCCGAGGGCGTGCAGGCGCGCACCTTCCACTCGGCCGCGCTGCGCCAGCTCCAGTTCTTCTGGCCGCGTGCCGTCGGCGGCGAGCTGCCGCGGCTGGTCGAGCGCAAGGTCCAGCTGGTGGCCGAGGCGGCGGCACGCTGCCGGGTCCGCCTGGAGCGCACCGAACTGCGGGACCTGACCGGCGAGATCGAGTGGGCCAAGGTCACCCAGACCGTGCCCGAGGACTATCCGGCCGCCGTCGTCAAGGCAGGCCGCGAGGCCCCGCGGGACCCGGCCGAGATCCGCCAGATCTACAAGCTCTACGAGGAGCTCAAGCGCGACCGCGGCGTGATCGACTTCGAGGACGTGCTGCTGCTCACCGCCGCGATCCTCGACGAGCGCGCCGACGTCGCCGAGCAGGTGCGGGCCCAGTACCAGCACTTCGTGGTGGACGAGTACCAGGACGTCTCGCCGCTCCAGCAGCGGCTGCTGGACCTCTGGCTGGGCGACCGGTCCAGCCTCTGCGTGGTCGGCGACGCCAGCCAGACGATCTACTCGTTCACCGGCGCCACGCCGGACTACCTGCTCAACTTCCGTACCCGGCACCCGGACGCGACGGTGGTCAAGCTGGTCCGCGACTACCGGTCCACGCCGCAGGTCGTGCACCTGGCCAACGGGCTGCTGGCGCAGGCGCGCGGCCAGGCCGCGCAGCACCGGCTGGAGCTGGTGTCGCAGCGTCAGGCCGGGCCCGAGCCCGCGTACGTGGAGTACCCGGACGAGCCGGCGGAGGCCGAGGGCACGGCCAAGCGGATCCGCGCGCTGATGGACGCGGGCGTGCGCGCCAGCGAGATCGCGGTGCTGTTCCGTACGAACGGCCAGTCCGAGGTCTACGAGCAGGCGCTGGCCGACATCGGCATCGCCTACCAACTCCGGGGCGCGGAACGGTTCTTCGAGCGCCCCGAGGTACGCGAGGCGGGCATGCTGCTGCGCGGCGCGGCCCGGGCGGGGTCCGATCCGCTGCTGTCGGGGGAGGCCGGAGGCCTGGCCGAGCAGGTGCGCGCGGTGCTGTCCACCCGCGGGTTCACGCCCGAACCGCCGGCGGGGTCGGGCGCGGTGCGCGAGCGCTGGGAGTCGCTGGCCGCCCTGGTGCGGCTGGCCGAGGAGTTCGAGGCGGGCCGCCGCGCGGTCGGCGCCGGTGTCACGCTGGCCGACTACGTGGCCGAACTGGACGCCCGCGCCGCGGCGCAGCACGCGCCCGCGGTGGAGGGCGTGACGCTGGCCTCCCTGCACGCCGCCAAGGGCCTGGAGTGGGACGCGGTCTTCCTGGTCGGCCTGACCGAGGGGATGCTGCCCATCACCTACGCGAAGACCGACGAACAGGTCGAGGAGGAGCGCCGGCTGCTCTACGTCGGCGTCACCCGGGCCCGGGAGCACCTCACGCTGTCCTGGGCGCTGGCCCGCTCGCCCGGCGGGCGCGCCTCGCGTCAGCCCTCGCGCTTCCTGGACGGGCTGCGCCCCGGCGCTCCCGCGCGCGCTGCGGGCCCGGCGCGG
>NZ_JBHSQJ010000060.1:0-9650 GCF_042658505.1 Streptacidiphilus monticola
GGACCCGCAGGGGGGCGGGCACGCACGCGGGGCGGGGACGGGACCCCCTGGGGTGCAACGGCATTGAGGGTGACGGGATCTGACCCGCCGTGCTGCTCGCTGGCGCTCGCTTCAACGACGCGACGGGGAGGGAGGGGTGGCGGGCCCGCTGCCCCGGGTGCGGGGTGGGAGCGGGCCGGCCGCCGTTGCGGCTGCGCCGGAGTCCCCGTGGCGGCACCCGCGAGTCGTGGTGGGTAGCCGCCAGGCGGAGGGCCGCCCTCGGCAACCCGCCATGGCGGGGGTGCCGTTCTGGCCGGGCGCGAAGACCTGGGGACTGTGGCGGGTTGGAGCACATCGACGGCCGACCATCGACAACCCGCCAAGGCGGCCACGCCTGACCCGCCCCGGGGCGGACCCCCGCAGGACCGTGGCGGGTTGGAGCACATCGACGGCCGACCATCGACAACCCGCCAAGGCGGCCACGCCGGCCCCGCCCCGGGGCGGACCCCCGCAGGGACGAGACGGGTCGGAGCACATCAGCCGGGGGCTCTCGCCAACCCGCCATCGCCGTGCTGCGCCTCCGGGGACACGGGTTCCTGGGTCGTGGCGGGTTGGAGCAAGGAGGGGTACACCTGTCGGCAAACCCGCCACGTCACCTCCCCGCCGCGCGGGGCCTCGGCTCCGGGCAGGCACAACTCACGGCCACCGGTGGGCAGTTCGACGCAACGTTCGCCGTCCGGCGGCGACCGCGCCGTGGAGACCAGGGCGTGGCGCCTCCGACTGCCCGGCGAACAGAGGGGGCACTCACCCGGCGGGCTTCCTCCAGCCCGCCACCCGGCAACGGCGGCCCCCGAGGCACCCCCAACCCGTCGTCGCGTCCTTTCCGCGAGCGCAGCGAGCAGCACGGCCATCGACCTCGCGCCACGGCGAATGCCGTTGCACACGTGCCGCGAAGAACTCACCCCGCGCCATTTCCGAACCGCAACCGTTTCAGCGCCGAAACCGCAACCCACCCGCCCCGGCGGCTGGCTAACCTACCGATACACCCATACCGGGCCATACCGGGCACAAACCCCGAATCAACGATTCAGCGGAGGAAGTGATTCGGATGTCCGACCTCGGGCATCACGCGCCCGACATCAGCGGCCACCCCGACGTGGCCGAGATGCGGGAGCGCTACGCGCACATGGTCGCCGGACGTCAGGCGGTCGCGCTGGACGGGCTGGTGCTGCTCACCGGGCTGTACGCGGCCATCTCCCCCTGGGTGGTGCACTTCCGCGCCGCCAACCCGGACCTGGCCGTCAACAACCTGATCATCGGGCTGGGACTGGCCGCCATCGGCATGGGCCTGAGCGTTGCCGGGGACCGGATGTTCCGGCTCAGCTGGGCCTGCACCCTCATCGGCGTCTGGATGATCATCTCCCCGTGGGTGGTGACCCCGGGCCACTCCCCGAACGCGGGGATGATCTGGAACAACGTCGTGATCGGCGTCATCGCCTGCCTCTGCGGGCTCGCCGCCACTGGACTGGTCCTGGGCTCCGCGGGCGGCGGACTTCGCCGCCGCCGTGCTGCGCGCTAGCCAGGCAACCGCACCGGGTCCGGTCCGGGGTCGTCCGACTCCCGGACCGGACCTCCTGTCTGTCCCCGTCCTCCAGGTCCCCGCTCAGCGGCGCCGGCGCCGCCACCCGCCGTGCCGCCACAGCCACAGCACGCCGGTCAGCCCGGAGGAGACCGCCAGCAGCAGGGCGAGGACCGGCCAGCGGCTTCCGAGCAGCGTCAGGTCGGCGAGCACCGTGAAGGCCACCAGCGCCAGCCCGACGAGCAGGGAGCCCAGGCCGCGAACGAGACCGCCGACGAGCGCCGGGTCCACCCGCCGACGACCCTGCGGCGTGGGCCGCTCCAGGGCTTCCCCTTCGGCCGTCACCTCGGGCACGCCGAGATAGAACGCAGCGGCCTGGTCCAGCAGTCGGCGGGTCGCCCGGTCGTAGGACCACGCCATGTACGGGAGCCAGACCAGCGGCGCGACCAGTCCCGCCAGGAAGACCACGCCGAGGAACAGCCAACTCCCCACCTGGGCCCAGCGGGACCGCGCCTGATCCTGCGTCAGCAGCCCGAGCAGGCGCGCGGCGCGCAGCCCGAGCGCCCACCAGGCGGCCCAGCCGAACCCCCGCACCGGCCGCCGGCTCCGCACCCCGGGCTGCCGGGTCTCCGCGACCGCGGCGCGAGCCGTGCCCGGATCCGCGTACGCCCCCTGGAGCAACAGCAGTTCCGCAGCGCGTTCCTCCGCCGCGGGATCGAGGCCCGCGAGGGCCGCGAGTTCGAGGACGCCGCGCAGTTGGCGCAGCAGCGCCGCGCAGAACGCCACCGGGACCAGCACGACGACGGGGCCGCCGACGAAGGCACCTTCGGCGGCCACCGCCCGGCAGGTCCGTTCGGTGAGCCGCTCCCGCTGCTCCTCCGTCGGTGCCGGCGTCTTCCCGGCCGCACGTGGCTCCCGCCGGGCGACCCGGGGTCCCAGCCGCGCCACCGTCAGGCGGGCCGCTTCGGCGGGCAGCAGGTCCGGGTCCTGCCGAGCGGTCCGGAGCACGTCCCGCAGGAGTGACGCGTCGGCGGAATCGTCGGAAGTCCCCACACAAGAGGTCATACCACCTGGGCAAGCCCGCGGCGCCCGAAGCCACGCCCCGTCGTCACGCCTCCGTCCGGGTCGCCGACGAACCCAGGTCCTGCAGTCCGACCACCCGGAGCAGTTCCAGCCGCTCCGCCGCCTCCGTGCCCGGCCGGGCCGACTCGACGACCAGCCGCTGTTCCGTGTCCGCCGTGGCGAGCACCTCGCAGTCGAGGTCGAGCTCGCCCACCACCGGATGGAGGATCCGCTTGTGGTCGGTCCGGCGCACGGCGACGTCGTGCCGTGCCCACAGGGCTTCGAACTCCGGTGACGCGGCGAGCAGTTCGCGGACGAGGTCCCGCACCCGCCGGTCCTCAGGCCGAGCGGCGGAGACGGCGCGAAGCTGGGCGACGTGGGTCCGGGCCAGCCGCTCGTGGTCCTCCTCGGGGAAGAGCGTGCGGCACTCGGGTTGGGTGAACCACCGGCGGACGAGGTTGCCCCCCTCGTGCCGGGCCGAACACCGCCTTGGCCATGTCGTTCTGGGCCAGCACGTCGCCGATGTCGGAGATCACCTGGGCGGGGCAGTCCCACAGCCGGTCCAGGACCAGCAGCAGCCCGGGGCGGACGTGTTGCGCGGCCGAGGTGCTGCGCGGCGGCTGCTGGCCGGCGAGGTGGAACAGGTGGTCCCGCTCGTCGTCACTGAGCCGCAGGGCCCGCGCGAGCGAGGCGAGCAACTGCACGGAAGGGTGCGGGCCGCGGCGCTGCTCCAGCCGCGTGTAGTAGTCGACCGACATCCCGGCCAACTGCGCCACCTCCTCGCGGCGCAGCCCCGGCGTCCGGCGGCGGGCGCCGGCGGGCAGCCCGACGTCCCCCGGGGCGAGGCGGACTCGGCAGCGGCGGAGGAAGTCGGCCAGCTCGGGACGGTTCATTCCCCCAGCCTGCCCGGTCGCCCGCCCGCGAGCCAGGGATCGCCGGTCCCTGGATCGGGAGGTCTCTCCCGGTGCCCCGACTCCCGCTCCACGCTGGGCACATGACGACGATTCTGGTGACCGGCGCGACCGGTCAGGTGGGCAGGTCCCTGGTACCCCGGCTGCTCCAGTGGACGGCGGCGGACCGGCCGGCGAACCGGCCGCCCGAGACGGTGCGGCTGCTGGTGCGCGACGAGGAGCAGGCGCGCCGGCTGGAGAAGGCGGGCGCGGAGGTCGTGCTCGGCGACCTGCGGGACGCGTCCGCCCGCGCCGAGGCGCTGCGCGGGGCGGACGCGGTGGTGAACGTGGCGGCGGCGTTCCGGGGCGTCCCGGAGGAGGAGGCCTGGGCGGTCAACCACCACGCCGCGGTCGCGCTGGGCCGCGAGGCGGCGGCGTCGGGGGTGCGGCGCTTCGTCCACACGAGCACCAACCTGGTCTACCCCTCGGGGCTGGGGCGTCCCGCCCGCGAGGACGACGAGCCGGCCGCGGACGCGGCGTGGGGCGCCTGCCCCGCCTCCAAGATCGCCTCGGAGCGCGGGCTGCGGGAGGTCAAGGGGCTGCCGCTGGTGGTGCTGCGCCTCGCGTTCGTGTACGGCGAGGGCGACTCCCACCTCCGCGACATCGTTCCGCGGGCCGCGGACTGGCCCGCCCACCAGCGGCTCGCGACGGTCCACGTCGCCGACGTCTGCTCCGCGGTTCGCCGCGCGCTGCGCGCGCCCGGGATCGAGGGCGAGACGTTCAACATCGGCGACGACGCCGGCATCACCGCCTGGGACCTGCACGCGTTCGCGGGTGTCCCCTTCCCCCGCTCCCCGCGCCGGGACGACATGGACCCGTGGGACAAGATCCCGTCAACGGACCACGCCCGCAAGGTACTTGGCTGGCAACCCCAGTACCCGACGGTGCTCTCCGCGCAGGCCGCCGGCGCCCTCTGAGCGCCCCGCCACCCTCCGGCCTTCCTGGCGCCTCCGGCAAAAGGGCCCGGCAGCCAAGCCAACCCGCAGGCCGAAGGCCGGGCCCCAAGCCGAAGGCCCGGCCCCAAGCCGAAGGCCCGGCCTCAAGCCGAAGGCCGGGCCCGGCCCCCGGCTTCAGCCTCTGGGCTACCAGCTCGCGTGCAGGGGCTTGCCCTCGGCGAAGCCCGCCGCGCTCTGGACGCCGACGATGGCGCGCTCGTGGAACTCCTCCAGGCTGCTCGCGCCGGCGTACGTGCACGACGAGCGCACGCCCGAGATGATCGAGTCGATCAGGTCCTCCACGCCGGGGCGCTTCGGGTCCAGGAACATCCGGGACGTCGAGATGCCCTCCTCGAACAGGGCCTTCCGCGCGCGGTCGTAGTCCGACTCCTCCGACGTGCGGTTGCGCACCGCCCGTGCCGAGGCCATGCCGAAGGACTCCTTGTAGAGCCGCCCGTCCGCCGCCGTCTGCAGGTCGCCGGGGGACTCGTAGGTGCCCGCGAACCAGGAGCCGATCATCACGTTCGACGCGCCCGCCGCCAGGGCCATCGCGACGTCGCGCGGGTGGCGGACGCCGCCGTCCGCCCACACGTGCCTGCCCAGCCTGCGGGCCTCGGCCGCGCACTCCAGCACCGCGGAGAACTGCGGCCGGCCGACGCCGGTCATCATCCGGGTGGTGCACATGGCCCCGGGGCCGACGCCGACCTTGAGGATGTCCGCGCCCGCCTCGACCAGGTCGCGCACGCCCTCCGGGGAGACGACGTTGCCCGCCACCACGGGGACCTGCGGGTCCAGGCCGCGCACCGCGCGCAGCGCGCTGATCATCGACTCCTGGTGACCGTGCGCGGTGTCCACCACGAGCACGTCGGCGCCTGCCTCCAGCAGCGCCTTCGCCTTGCCGGCCACGTCGCCGTTGATGCCGACGGTGGCCGCGATCCGCAGCCGCCCCTGCGCGTCCACGGCAGGCGTGTAGAGCGTGGCCCGCAGGGCGTTCTTGCGGGTCAGGATGCCGACCAGGCTCCCGTCCTCGGCGACGACCGGGGCGAGCCTGCGGTTGGCCAGCGACAGCTTGTCGAAGGCGGCGCGCGGGTCGATCTTCTCCTCCAGCAGCAGCAGGTCCTTGGACATGACCTGGCTCAGGCTGGTGAAGCGGTCGACGCCCTTGCAGTCGGCCTCGGTGACGACGCCCACCGGGCGGCCGTCCTCGACCACGACGACGGCGCCGTGCGCGCGCTTGGGCAGCAGTGCCAGGGCGTCCGCGACCGTCGCGGTCGGGGCCAGCGTGATCGCGGTGTCGTGGACCAGGTGACGCTGCTTCACCCAGGAGACGACCTCGGCCACCACGTCGATCGGGATGTCCTGCGGGATCGCCACCAGGCCGCCGCGGCGGGCGACCGTCTCGGCCATGCGGCGTCCGGCGATCGCGGTCATGTTCGCCACGACCAGCGGGATCGTGGTGCCGGTGCCGTCGTGGGTGGAGAGGTCCACCGCCTGGCGGGAGCCGACGGCCGAACGGCTGGGGACCATGAAGACGTCGTCGTAGGTCAGGTCGTAAGGAGCAGAGGGGCGGGCGTCGAGCGCACCGGTCACCGGATTCAGAAACCGCATGACTTCCAGCGTACGGTGCAGGTCAGCGCCATTTCCTGCTCATGCGTACAACAGTGGGGGCCAGTTCGGCGGCCCCCACCTGTACGAAGCTACGACTACGCGCGTTGCACCCACGGCGCCGACTCCGTGGCGGCGTCCGCCTGGGCGCGCAGGCGGCGCACGGCCTCGGCCGGGTCGTCCGCGCCGTAGACCGCCGAGCCCGCGACGAAGACGTCGGCGCCGGCCTCGGCGCAGCGCTCGATCGTCTCCGCCGAGACGCCGCCATCGACCTGCAGCCAGAGCTGCAGGCCGTGCTTGTTGATCAGGCTCCGGGTGCGGCGGATCTTCGGGAGCATGATGTCGAGGAAGGCCTGGCCGCCGAAGCCCGGCTCGACCGTCATGATCAGCAGCATGTCGAGCTCGGGCAGCAGGTCCTCGTAGGGCTCGATCGGGGTCGCCGGGCGCAGCGCCATGGACGCGCGGGCGCCGAGGCGGCGCAGGTCGCGGGCCAGCTTGACCGGTGCGGTGGCGGCCTCGACGTGGAAGGTGACCGAGCCCGCGCCCGCCTCCGCGTACTGCGGGGCCCAGCGGTCCGGGTCGTCGATCATCAGGTGGCAGTCGAGCGGGATGTCGGTGGCCTTGCGCAGCGACTCGACGACGGGCAGGCCCAGGGTCAGGTTGGGCACGAAGTGGTTGTCCATGACGTCGACGTGCAGCCAGTCCGCGCCGCGTACCGCCTCCGCCTCCTCGGCCAGGCGGGCGAAGTCCGCGGACAGGATGCTGGGGTTGATCTGCGACATGTCCTGCACTTTCCGTCGGCTCGCGCGGGCGTGCTGCGCGAGGGGCGAGTGGCGTACGGCGGGCCGCCGGTCGACGGCGGCGACCAGCCCATCATCCCGCACCGCGATCGCTCCGCCGCAGCTGACCGGTGTCCCCGCGACCGGCCCGGTCCGCGTTCCGGCGAGGGGACGTGTCCGAGAGCCGGTCACAGGTGCCGTGTGCGGACAGGTTCGCCGGGTGTCCGGTGGTGCGGGCACCCCCGGCCGAAAGCTGGGGGAAGGTCGCAGGGCGGAGGGTCACCCTCGTACTGCAGGTACTTGGGCGCGCCCGACAACGCAGCGAGATGCCGTGCCGGGCGCCGCAACACGGTGGACCTGTCCGGACACGGCGCTAAGGTGTGCGACCGTGGAGAGCCTGAGCAAGAGACGCCTGGACGCCGCCGAACTCGATGCCCTGTTGCACCGCTCGCTCGGCCAGGGCGGCCTGCTGGAGCAGGAGTTGACCGGCGGGATGTTCAACTCCGCCTACCGCGCCCGGCTCGCGGACGGCCGGACGGTGCTGGTCAAGGTCGCCCCGCCCGCCGACCTGCCGGTGCTCCGCTACGAACGCGGCATCCTGGGCACCGAGGCGTCGGTCTACCGGCAGCTGAACAGCCTGGCCGACGCCGCCGTGCCGACGCCGCGACTGCTGTACGCCGGCGAGGACCACCTGGTCCTGTCCTGGCTCGACGGCAGCCCCTGGGACCAAGTCCAGCCGTCGCAACCCGAGCCGCTAAGGAGGGAGTTGGGGCGGCTGGCGGCCCGGATCAATGCCCTTCCCTCCCCCGACGGGCGCTTCGGCTACCCCGCTCCCGAGGCGGGACTCCGAGCCGACGACTGGCCGACGGCGTTCGGTCGGATGGTCGCCGCCGTGCTCGCCGACGCCGAGCGCTTCGGCGCCGAACTCGGCGCGCCCGCCGAGGAGTTCAGCTCACTCGTGAGCGCCTCGCGGGACCGCCTCGCCGAGGTGGCGCAGGCCCGGCTGGTCCACTTCGACCTGTGGCCCGGCAACGTCTTCCACGACGGCGCACGCATCACCGGCCTGATCGACCACGAGCGCGCCTTCTACGGCGACCCGGCCGCCGAGCTGGTCTCGCTGGAGTTCGGCGGCGACGCCGGCGAGGGCAGCGAGGTGGGGGGCGGCTACCGGGAGGCCGGCGGGACGCTGGAGTTCACCGCGGGGCTCGCCCACCGTCTCTGCCTCTACCGCGTCTACCTGGGCCTGATCCTGGTCGTGGAGAGCGAGCCGCGCGGCTTCCGCGCCTCCAGCCCGGAGCACTACGCCTGGGCACGCGGCTACCTGTCCTCGCATCTGGAGGAACTGCGGCTACACTGTGCGGCATGACGTCGCGTACCAGCTGTCCCAAGCATTGGTGGCGCTCCTCCTAGGGGCGGCCATCCTTCCAGCGCGTACGCACGGGCCGTTCCTGACCGACAGGGCGGCCCTTTCGCATGTCTCCGGCGACGACGGCGACGACGGCGAGTCAGCGGGACCGGCCTGACGGTCCGCCAGGACCGGTCCTCCCGGCCCCCGCTCCCGTCCACCCACCCGCCGCACCACCTGCAGATCCAGGAGCAGACATGCTGATCGGAAACCGCACCCCCACCCGCGTGCTGACCGGCGACCGCCCGACCGGCCCGCTGCACCTCGGCCACTACTTCGGCAGCCTGCAGAACCGGGTGCGGCTCCAGCGCGAGGGCGTCCAGCTGTTCCTGGTGATCGCGGACTACCAGGTGCTGACCGACCGCGACGTCGCCGAGCGGCTCCAGGAGAACGTCGAGGGCCTGGTGCTGGACTACCTGGCCGCCGGTGTGGACCCGCAGGAGACCGTCGTCTTCACGCACAGCGCGGTCCCCGCGCTGAACCAGCTGCTGCTGCCCTTCCTGAGCCTGGTGTCGGTGAGCGAGCTACGCCGCAATCCCACGGTCAAGGACGAGATCGCGCACTCGCAGCAGTCCGCGGTGAGCGGGCTGATGTTCACCTACCCGGTGCACCAGGCCGCGGACATCCTGTTCTGCAAGGCCAACCTGGTCCCGGTGGGCCAGGACCAGCTGCCGCATCTGGAGGCCACCCGCACGATCGCCCGCCGCTTCAACGACCGCTACGGTCCGGTGTTCCCGGTGCCGGAGGCCATGCTCTCGGAGGCGCCGCTGCTGCTGGGCACGGACGGCGGCAAGATGAGCAAGAGCCGCGGCAACGCCATCTCCCTCTCCGCCACCGCGGACGAGACCGCGCGGCTGCTGCGCGGCGCGAAGACGGACAGCGACCGCCGCATCAGCTACGACCCGGACCAGCGCCCTGAGGTCTCCAGCCTGCTGCTGCTCGCCGCACTCTGTCGGCAGACCGACCCCTACACGGTGGCCGAGGAGGTCGGCGACGCGGGCGCGGAGAAGCTGAAGCTGCTGGTCACCGAGGCCGTCAACGACTACCTGGCCCCCATGCGCGCCCGCCGCCGCGAGCTGGCCCAGGACCTGGGCCTGGTCC
Organism: Streptacidiphilus monticola; assembly: GCF_042658505.1. Classification (NCBI taxonomy): domain Bacteria; kingdom Bacillati; phylum Actinomycetota; class Actinomycetes; order Kitasatosporales; family Streptomycetaceae; genus Streptacidiphilus; species Streptacidiphilus monticola. The sequence goes on from NZ_JBHSQJ010000060.1 coordinate 9,396, forward strand.
GGGAGTTGCTGCGGCGCGGCAACGCCCGGGCGAACCAGGTCGCGGAGGCGACGCTGACCGAGGTGCGCGACGCGATGGGCACACCGGTCTACTGACGTCCCGTCAGCACCGCGTGCTGGCGGCGCAGCGCCCGGGCCACTGGCGAGTCCGCACCGTGCTGCGCCTCGGCCCGGCTCAGCGCGCCGCCGAGCACGGCGACGGCCTCGGGGATCCGCCCGGCGTCGAGCAGCCGCTTGACCTCCTCCACGGCGGCGG
>NZ_JBHSQJ010000060.1:9719-45536 GCF_042658505.1 Streptacidiphilus monticola
CCAGGGGGCGAACGGGCGGCGGAACGGGCGCGTCGGGTCCATCGGCAGCCCGCGCGGAGCCGCGCCGGGGTCGGGCTGCGGCAGCAGCGGGGTCAGCTCCCGGTGCACGGCGGCGGCGTCGGGCGGCCGCTGCCCCGGGTCCGCGCCCAGCAGCCGCAGCACCAGCGCCTCCATCGGCTCGGGCACGTCGGGCCGGATCCGGCGCAGCGGCACCGGGGGCTCGTGGACGTGCCGGTGGAGCGTGCCGAGGGCGGAGGATCCCTCGAAGGGGACGGTCCCGCCGAGGAGTTCGTGCAGCACGATGCCGAGCGAGTAGAGGTCGCTCCAGGGGCCGACGGGCCGTCCGAGGGCCTGCTCCGGCGCCATGTAGGCAGGGCTGCCGACGGGCGTCCCGGTCTGGGTGAACCGGGTCGCCTCGTCGTCGAGCAGTGCGGCGACGCCGAGGTCGAGGACGACCAGGGTGCCGTCCTGACGGATCATCACGTTGCGCGGCTTGAGGTCGCGGTGGACGGCGGGGACGGCGTGCACCGCCGCCAGGGCGGGGCACAGCTGGGCGGCCACGGCGACCGCCCAGGGCCAGGGGTAGGGGCCGTTCTCGGCGAGGTGGTCGGCGAGGTCGGCGCCCTCGACGTACTCCATGGCGAGGTAGAGGTCCTCGCCGTCCTCCCCCGCGTCGTAGACGGTGACCAGGCCGGGATGGTTGACCCGGGCGGTGACCCGGGACTCGCGGGCGAAGCGCCGTCGCAGCTCATCGGCCCGGGCCGGGTCGGCCAGCAGCGCGGGACGCAGCAGCTTGACCGCGACGCGGCGGCCGAGGACGCGGTCGTGTGCGCTCCAGACCTGGCCCATGCCGCCCTGGCCGACCAGGGACTCGATCGCGTAACGCCCGCCGACGGTACGGGCGTTCACTCGGCGCCGCCGCCCTGCTCGCGCAGCAGCCGACTCAGGTCGTCCAATTCGGCCCGCACCTGCGCGATCCGCCCGTCGGCCGGGACGGGCCCGGCGGCCGGCACCGGGACGGCTCCCGGGTACGACGGGTACGGGACCGGCGACGCCGACGGTGCGTGCGGCGCGGGCGGCAGCGGTGCGGACGGTACGGGCGGAACGGGGGCCCCCGGACCCGGGGGTGCCTGCTGCGCGCCCGCGAACGGCGGCGGGGTGGCGGTCGCGGGGCCGAACTGCCCGGAGTGCGACGGGAGTCCGGCGGCTCCGGGATGCCAGACACCGGTAGCGGCCGCAGCGGCGAGACGGCGTTCCCGGCGCAGCCGGGCCAGCTGCAGGTCGGCCATCAGCGCGTACACGGATGCCGTCGCCGAGAGCAGCAGCACCAGCGCCGTACCCACGTTGCTCTGCCAGTCGCTGTCCGTCCGGGACTGGCCGATCAGCACGAACACGGCGGCGACGACCGCCAGGCACACGCCGAGCAGCACCCCGTCGCGGACGCGGCGGCGGACGGCGAGGATCCAGGCGAACGGAACCCAGGCGAGCAGCCCGACGCTGGCGAGCGGGAGGGCCGTCAGCACGATCCGCCAGAGCACCCACAGCACGCGGACCGCCGGGTGCTCACGCTTGAGCGGCGGCGCGGAAATCGGGCCGGGGCCGTACATGCGCAGCTCCAGGGGTCGGTCGGCGGACGCCCGTAGCGTACCGTCGCCTCAGCCCGGGGCTGCCCCGGCCTCCGCCCCGCCGTCGTGCAGGGCCTGCCCGTAGCGGCGGCCCAGCTCCGCGGCCTGTTCCAGGGCCTGCTCGAACTCCGCCACGGCGCGGGCGAGTTCGCCGTGCCGGCGCTGCTCGGCCGGCGGCAGCCGGGGCACCTCGAGGCGGCGCAGGTCGAGCCGGGTGGCGGTGGAGGTGTAACTGCTGGCGCGGCGGCTGGCTGCCGTGCTGCGCAGCACCCCGGCGAGAAACCAGGGGTCGAGCGTGTTCGGGTCGGGGCGCAGCAGTTGCAGCGTCCGGTCCAGCGGGACGCCGGCCGAGGCGGCGTCGACGACCCGGACGGTGGCGGTGGTGCCGAGGACGGGCACCACGACGTCGCCGGGCCTGGTGGTGGTCGGCTCGGCGGCGGTGCCGGAGTGGACGGTGAGCGCCCCGGCCCGGACGAGGTCGCCGACGGTGGTCGCGGGCCCGGTCGGCGCGGGCTGCTCCGGGACGGGCGGGACCAGCCGCGCGGCACGGGTCAGGGCCGCGGTCAACTCCTCGTGCAGCGCGGCGAGTCGGGGTCCGGACCCGGCTGCGGCGGGAGGCGGCAGGAACCGTGCCGGCGTGATGTCCACATCCTCGTCCAGGAGCTCGACGACCGGGACGGCACGGCTGGTGCCGGGCCGGTCGGCGGGGCGGCCGGCCGAGAACTCCGCCCACAGCCCCGTGACCGTGCGCTGCAGCTCCGGCCATCCTTGTCCGGCCAGTCCGGCGGTCTCGACGAGGAGCACCTGCTGGGGCGGCGCGGCCCCGGGTTCGGGCCGCCCCAGCACCCACAGGTGCAGCGGGATGCCGTGCGGCGCCGCGGCCCCGGCGGGCAGGGCGACGACGGCGCGGAGCGCACCGCGGCGAACCAGGTCCGCGCGGATGCGTCGGCCCGAGCGGCGCGCGGCGACGGCGGGCGGCAGCAGCAGCACGGCCCGGCCGCCGGGGCGCAGGTGGGCCAGGGCGTGCTGGACCCAGGCGAGTTCGGACTCGGTGCGCGGCGGCAGGCCGTACTCCCAGCGTGGGTCGTAGGCCAACTCCTCATGCCCCCAGTGCCGTTCGTTGAACGGCGGGTGGCACAGCACGGCGTCGGCCCCCGCGTCCCAGAGCAGGGCGTCCTCACGCAGGCTGTCCCCGGTGCGGATGCGGACGCGGGCCCGGGTGCCGAGGGCCAGCCGCAGGGCGGCCAGAGCTGCCTGCTCGGGGTCGAGCTCCCGGCCGCCGAGGACGGTGGCGGTGGCAGGCGCGGCGAGCAGTCCGCCGGGCCCGCAGGCGGGGTCGAGCACGTGCGCGGCGGGCCCCGCGAGGGCCGCCATGAGCCCGGCGGTCCCGGCCGGGGTCGTGGGCGCGTGCCGCGCCGCGGCTTCGAGTTGACGGCCCAGCAGGAAGGCGAAGGCCTGCTGCGGGCCGTCCTCGCGGGCGAGGGCCAGACCATCGGCCAGCTGCGGCAGCGCCTCGGTGAGGTCTCCGGGCTCGGGCAGCGGAACCGGGTGCCCGGCCCCCAGTCGCTCCTCCAGCAGGGTACGAAGGGTGGCGAGCGCCCCGGGGATCCCGTCCGGCGTTCCGGGCCAGGCCCCGGGGCGTTCGCGCTCCAGCAGCAGCACCGCGCCCAGGCGCGCGAGGGCGGCGGCAGGTCCGGCGGGGTCCTGCGCCACCTGCTGCCACACGGACTCGGCGAGCGGGATCCGGGTGAGCTTGCCCTGGTCCCGCAACCAGCCCTCGACCTCACTCAGGTCGAAGGTGGGGCTGCTGGGGCTGCCGCCGACCGGCTGGGGGAAATCGGGATGGCGGCGGCGCCAGTTGCTGACGGCTGCCGGCCGCACCCCCGCGAGCCGGGCGATCCCGCTCGCGGTCACCTCGTTCCGCCGGAGCGACATCGTCCGGGCTCCTTCCCCCCAGTGGTCTGCGTTGCGGCGATCATACACACGAGTTCACGCCCACGAGGCGTGTTGACTCACTTAACAGTCCATGCTGTGATTGCGCCGCATCACACGGACCATCGCCCGCACCACAGCCAGGGAGTGACGCCCCGTCATGACGAACCCCCTCCGCCGCCGCGCCCTCACCGCACTGCTGTGCGCCTCCACCGCCCTCGGCCTCGCCGCCTGTTCCTCGGCGGCGGGCACCAAGAGCTCTGCGGACAAGGCCGCGACCAGCTCCGCCTCGGCCGCCCCCGCCGACCCGACGGCCGGGCTGCCCACCGGCACCAAGCTCAAGTCCCTGCTGCTCCCCCACTCCGTCCTGCCGAAGACGCTCAAGGCCGACCCGTCGGGCGACCAGGACAGCGGCGGCACGTACACGCAGCCCAGCGACGAGAAGGTCCCGGCCGCCAAGGCCTGCCCCGGCCTGAACGCGACCGACTGGATCGGAGCCACCGGCGTGGGCAGCGACTCCTTCGCCGCGAGCGACGCCACGGACCGCTACAACAACATGTTCGCCCAGCAGTTGGACGCGTTCGAGGGCGACGGCGCGCAGCGGGCGATGGCGGCGCTGCGCAAGGTCTTCGCCGAGTGCAAGAGCTTCACGATCAAGCAGGACGGCCAAAGCCTCCACTCCAAGCTGACCCAGAAGACGCTGCCCGGGCTCGGCGACGACGCGGTCGAGGCCGTCATCACCTCGCCCGACTTCGACGGCGGCGACACGCTGGTCGCGGTCCGCGTCGGCAAGGTGGTGGTCACCACCCTCGCCTCCGACCAGAAGACCACCGGCGGCTACGGCGTCGCCCTCACCCGGAAGCTGGTCGCCCGCGTCCGCTGACGGAGCGTCACTTCCGGCGCAGCAACGCCAGATACATCGCGTCGGTGCCGTGCAGGTGCGGCCAGAGCTGGACGTCCGGGCCGTCGCCGAGATCGGGGACGCCCGGCAGGAACGCGCGGGCGTCCACCCACTCGACGTCGTCCCGGCCGCGCAGCACGTCCTGCACCACCACGCGGGTTTCCGCCAGGTGCGGCGAGCAGGTCGCGTAGCCGACCACGCCGCCGGGACGCGTCGCGTCCAGAGCCGAGCGCAGCAGGCCGCGCTGCAGCGGCGCGAACCGGGCGACGTCGGCCGGCTTGCGCCGCCACCGGGACTCCGGGCGGCGACGCAGCGCGCCCAGACCGGAGCACGGGACGTCCACCAGCACCCGGTCGAAGCTCTCCGGCCGCCACGCCGGGCGCGTCCCGTCGGCGGTGATCACCTGGTAGGGGCCCGGGTTGCCCTCCAGCGCCCGCGCCACCAGCCGCGCCCGGTGCGGCTGCACCTCGGACGCCACCAGCGTGGCCCCGCGCCCGGCCGCCAGCGCGGCCAGCAGCGCGGCCTTGCCCCCCGGCCCGGCGCACCCGTCCAGCCACCTCGTGTCCCGGCCCTGGACGGGCACCGCCGCGAGCGCGGCCGCGACCAGCTGGCTGCCCTCGTCCTGCACCCCGGCCCGGTTCTCCCGCACGGCGGGGATCGTCGCCGGGTCGCCGCCCTCGGCCAACCGCAGCGCGAACGGCGACCAGCGGCCCGGCGCTAACGCGTCGTCAGGCAGCGAGTCCCGCAGCTCGGCCACGGTCGCCCGCCCGGGCCGGGCGACCAGCGTCACCTCCGGCCGGTCGTTGTCGGCGGCGAGCAGGTCCTCCATGGCACTGCGCCCGCTGTAGCCGGGCTGCCAGACGCCCAGGCTGTCCCACAGCGCGGAGACCACCCAGCGCGGGTGCGAGAAGTGCACGCCCAGGTGCTCCTCGGCGTCCTCGTCGTAGGACGGCGCGACGCGGTCCAGCCACTCGTCCAGATCCCGCTCGGAGATCCGGCGCAGGACCGCGTTGACGAACTTGGCGGGCCCGTCGGTGAGCACGGTGCGCGCCAGGTCGACGGTCGCGGAGACGGCGGCGTGGGTGGGGATCCGGGTGCCGAGCAGCTGGTGCGCCCCGAGCGAGATGACGTCCAGGACCGGCGGATCCATCTTCCCGAGCGGCCGGTCCGTGCAGGACGCGATGATCGCGTCGTACGCGCCCCGCATCCGCAGCGTGCCGTACACCAGCTCGGTCGCGAAGGCGGCGTCCCGCCGGTCGAAGTCGGGGTACTGCTGCTGGGCCTTGCGCAGCAGCGACGGCAGGACGAGGTTGGCGTACGCGTCCCGCTCGTCCACGGCGCGGAGCGCGTCGAACGCCACCCGCCGGGCCGGATCGGTCCTCGGCTTGCGGTACGGACGCTTCTTCGGTGCGGGGGTGCTCATCTGACGGTGCTCCAGAAAATGTTCTGACGATTGCTATGCACGATCGGGGGGCGAGGAACCGCGCGACCAGCCCGCCCCCACGGAGGTCCGACCCGCACACGCGGCCGAACCGCCCCGAGTGGTGTGTTGCCCGCGCTGGCGACACTCCCGGCATGGGGGTGCTCCCGGCCGGGGGCCTGGGGGAGGGCGGGGGATCCTCGCGCCCCTGGCGGGGCGGGCGACTCACCCCAGCCGCTCGGCTGCCTCGATGCGGGAACCTCGGGCCCAGTCTCCCGCGCCCATGCGCTTCTTGCCCTGCGGCTGCACCTCCCCGAGCTCCACCTCGAAGCTCCCGGTGCCCACCCGCACGCTGTTCTTGGCCACCGCGATCTCCCCGGGCGCCAGCGCGTTCCCCTCGGTGATCCGGACCGGGCCGAGCTTCAACCGCTCGCCGCGGAACAGCGTCCACGCGCCCGGCGCCGGCGTGCAGCCGCGGACGACCCGGTCGACCCGCAGCGCGGGCGCGGTCCAGTCGACCCGGGCGTCCTCGACCGTGATCTTCGGCGCCAGCGTGATCCCCTCCGCAGGCTGCGGGCGCGGGACCAGCTCGCCGCTCTCGACGCCGTCCATCGTCGCCGCCAACAGCCGTGCGCCGGACCGGGACAGACGCTCCAGCAGGTCCCCGCTCGTGTCGGTCGGGCGGACCTCCTCGGTCACCATGCCGTAGACCGGGCCCGAGTCCAGTCCCTCCTCGATCAGGAACGTGGAGGCGCCGGTGACCTCGTCGCCGGCCATCACCGCATGCTGCACCGGGGCCGCGCCGCGCCATGCGGGCAGCAGCGAGAAGTGCAGGTTCACCCACCCGTGCCGGGGCACGTCCAGCGCCGCCTTCGGCAGCAGCGCGCCGTAGGCGACGACCGGGCAGCAGTCCGGAGCGATCTCCGCCAGCCGGGCCAGGAAGTCCGGGTCGCGCGGCCGGGCCGGCTTCAGCACCTCGATCCCGGCCTGCTCCGCCCGCTGGGCCACCGGGCTGGCGACGAGCCTGCGGCCGCGCCCGGCGGGGGCGTCGGGCCGGGTGACGACGGCGGCGACCTCGTGGCCGGAGGCCAGCAGCGCCTCCAGCGACGGGACGGCGACCTCGGGGGTACCGGCGAAGACCAGCTTCATCTGTTGCGTCGTGCCTTTCTGGTCGTGCTTCTGGCGGTCCGTCAGAACGCGCGGCCGAAGGTGGCGTGCGGGGAGACCTTCACCTGCGGGGCGGTCCCGTCCTGGGACCACTCGGCCTCGCGGATGGCCTTCATCGCCGCCTTGCGCTGCTCGCGGTCGAGCCGGTCGATGAAGATGATGCCGTCCAGGTGGTCGGTCTCGTGCTGGATGCAGCGCGCCAGCAGCTGGGTGCCCTCGATGGTGACCGGGTCCCCGTACATGTTGAAGCCCTTGGCGACCACGCCGTAGGCGCGCCGGGTGTCGAAGGTGAGGCCCGGCAGGGACAGGCAGCCCTCGCCCCCGTCCTGCGTCTCGTCGGTCAGGTCGAGGCTCGGATTGACCAGATGGCCCAGCTCACCGTCCACGTGGTAGGTGAACACCCGCAGCGAGACGCCGATCTGAGGGGCCGCCAGGCCCGCGCCCGGAGCGTCCTGCATGGTCTCGGTGAGGTCCTTGACCAGGGTCCGCAGCTCCTTGTCGAAGTCGGTGACCGGCTGCGCCTTCATGCGCAGCACCGGGTCGCCGAAGATCCTGATCGGCTGGATGGCCATGGCGCGGTCCTCGGGTCGTTGGGCCTTCTGGGTGGTCACGGAGAGACAAGTCTAGAGGCCGCGCGCCCCTCGGAGATCCGCGCACGCCCCCTGCGTGACCGAAGGCGGTGGTCGGCCGTTTGTCAAAAGAGATTGACCGACGGGAGAGGCCAGAACGCACCATGGTCGAACAAGCCACCCACGACGCCCGGACGCGGGCCAGCCTGCACCTGCTGGTTCGGGACATCGAACGAGTCCGGCGCCAGGTCGATGCGCTGCGGACCCTGACCGCCCAGCTCGGCAACGTCTACCGGCCCCGGCGTCCCACGACCGCCAACGGCTTCGTCGTCTACGGCCGCGCGCCCGCGCCCACGGTCCGGCTCGCACAGGAGCTGAGGGACAGCGTGGAGGGCCTGGTCGCGGCAGCGGTCGAGTTCGACCGCTCGCTCGGCTTCTCCTGGGACGCCGTCGGCTCCGCACTGGGCGTCACCAAGCAGGCCGTGCACCGCCGTTACGGCGTGCGCCGCGGCTCGCCCGACGGCACGCCGCGGGCGCTGGCCGCGGAGGCCGCGGCGCAGGACCCCGCCCCCCAGAGCCCGCAGCCCGGCCTCTCCGGCACGATCCCGGCAGCCCGCCGCAGCCCCGTCGTCCCACCCCGCAGACCCCTGCAGTAATCCGGTGGAGGCGGAACCTCCCCCACCCCGGCGGGAGGCCCGCCGCCCAACGCGGCCGGCCCATCGAGAGAACGGCAGTGCCAAGTCCCTGGGCCCACCCGGCGGTCAGACCCGGGAGGCTGGCCACGCCCCGGCCCCGCCCCGAGGAGATCCGTTCCTTCCCCGGGCCTACCCAGGAGGTCGCCCACCTCCCACGCCAGGGCCGGGAGGTCCGCCTCGTACGGGGCCGCCCAGGGAGGTCGTCCACATCCCAGGCCCGCCCCAAGAGGGGCCGGCCCCGGCCCCGGGTGGGTGGGCCGCTCGGGACGGGCGCGCACGGCGAAGCCGCCCAGCATCGGCGTGGCGGCACCCGCAGGGAGGGGGCCGCGTCAGCCGATGTCGGGCGGGTCGATCCGAACCCGGACCGGGTCGCCGGCCTTGCGGACGAGCCTCGCCGCCTGCGCGGCCTTGAGCGCGGCCGCGAGCGCGGCCCCGCTCCCCGGGCGGACCCGGATCAGCGCGCGTTCCTGCGGCTCCTCCCCCGGGCGCAGCGCGGGCACCGGGACAGGACCCAGCACGTCGGCGTCCGCGGGCAGGCGCACCAGTGCCAGCAGGTCCGCGACCCCCGCCGCGCTCCCGGTCACCGAGGCCATCCGGGACACCGGCGGGAAGCCCAACTGCTCGCGCTCGTCCAGCTCGGAGAGCGCCTGCCCGGCCGGGTCCCAGCGCACCAGCGCCTGCACCGGGCGCAGCGTCGGCTCGGCCACGATCACGACCACGCCGCCCTCACCCGCCGGCCGCACCAGCGCGGAGGCGCCGAGCCAGCGCCGCAGGGCCTCCTCGCCCGCGCGCAGGTCGGGGCGGGAGAGCATGGCCCAGCCGTCCAGCAGCAGCGCGGCGGCGTAGCCGCCCGCCGCGACCGGCTCGGCTCCGGGCGTCGAGACGACGAGTGCCGGCGCCTCGGACACCGCGGCCAACACACCGTCACGTCCCGAGGTGCGCACGGGAACTGACGGAAAGGCACGTCCCAGCTCGTCCGCGGTGCGCCGGTGTCCGAAGACCTGGCCGCGCAACCGGAAGGACCCGCACGCGCGGCAGTGCCAGTCGATCTCCGGACGCCCGCACCAGCCGCAGTGCAGCGGCTCGCCCTCGCCGCCGGCTTCCAACGGGCCCTCACATGCCGTGCAGCGGGCGGGTTCCCGGCACCGGGCACAGGCCAGCCGGGGGACGTAGCCGCGCCGGGGCACCTGCACCAGCACCGGCCCGCGGGTCAGCCCCTCCTGCACCGTCCGCCACGCGAGGCTGGGCAGCCGGGCCGCGTGCGCGGCGGCGTCCCGGGCCAGCTCCTCGTCGCCGACCGTGCGCACCAGGGGCGCGGCGGCCCGCACCGCGCCCCGCTCGGCCGCGAGCGGGCGGGCCCAGCCGGTGCGGACCAGCTGCGCCGCCTCCACGGTGACCGACAGGCCGCCGATCAGGACCGCCGCCCGCTCCTCCGCCGCGCGCAGCAGCAGCACGTCCCGGGCGTGGGGCTGGGGGGCGTGCTGCTCGGCGTGCGAGGAGTCGCCGTCGTCCCAGATGGCGACCAGGCCGAGGTCCCGCACCGGGGCGAACATCGCCGCCCGCGTACCGACGACGGCGCGGACCGTGCCCCGGTTGACGGCCAGCCAGCGCCGGTAGCGCTCCTCGGCGCCCAGCTCGGCGGTGAGCGCGACGTGCCTGCCCTCGCCCACCAGCGCTCCCAGCGCCTCGTCGGCGCGGGCCACGGCACGCCCGTCGGGCAGCAGGACGAGCGCCCCGCGCCCGGACGCCAGCGTCGCCGCGACGGCGCGGGCCAGTTCCTCCGGCCAGGTCGGTCCGGGGAGCGCCGTCCACACGGCGCGCGGGGTCTGCCCCGCCGCGAGCGCGGCGAGGAACGCCTCCCCCTGCGCGTACCGCTGCCAGCTCCCGGCCGCCGGCGCGGCGGGGGGCGGCAGCGGCGGCCGGACCGGCTCGCCCTCCGGGGGGGTGGGCTTGGNGGCCGGACCGGCTCGCCCTCCGGGCGGTTGTGCTTGGGCGGGACGGCGAGTTGGAGCACGTCGGCCAGTGTGCCCGCGTACCGGTCGGCGACCGCGCGGCACAGCTGGAGCAGACGGGGCGTCAGCACCCTTTCCGGGGACAGGACCTGACTGAGCGGGGCGAGCGGTCCCGCGAAGTCGCTCTCGGCCAGCCGCTCGACCACGTACCCGTCGACCAGTGTCCCCCCCTCGCGTCGGCCCTGGCCCTTGACGACCCGCCCGCCGAAGCGGACGCGGACCCGGACGCCCGGTTGCGCGGCCTCGTCGAGCCGGGCCGGGACGGAGTAGTCGAAGAACTGGTCGAGGTGGGACAGCCCCCGGTCCACGACGACGCGGGCGACCGGCAGGCGGGCCGCGCTGGGCTTCGGCCGCGGCCGCGAGCGCGCACGTTTCAGCTCGGCACGGACCAGCTCCAGCTGCTCCATGCCGCCACCGTGCTGCTCAGCTGCGGGTTCGGCCATCTCCACCACTGTCCTACCAGATGGCGCCGACACGGCCGCCGGCCCGGCACAATGCGAACCATGGCGAACATCGACGAGTACAGCGGTGGGCAGCACTCCCCCGACGTCCTGGTGGTGACCACCAACGACGTGCCCGGCTACCGGGTGGACAGGGTGATCGGCGAGGTCTTCGGCCTCACCGTGCGCTCGCGGAACCTCGGCAGCCAGCTCGGCGCCGGCCTCAAGTCCCTTGCCGGCGGGGAGCTCCGGGGCCTGACGAAGACCCTGGTCGAGGCCCGCAACCAGGCGATGGACCGCCTGGTCGAAGCGGCGCGGGCCCGGGGCGCGAACGCCATCCTCATGATGCGGTTCGACGTCAGCGAAGCCGGCGGCAACGGCGCGGAGATCTGCGCCTACGGCACCGCGGCCGTCATTTCACCCCTGGGTTAGTCGCACCGCCCCGAAGGGGCCGGGGGACCGCGCGAGGAACACACCACTCGGGGAGGTCCGTCCCGCGGCCGGGGTCGGACCTCCCCGAGTGGTGCGTTGCTCGCCCCTGGCGGGTGCTGCTACTCCGCGACGGCCTGCTTCAGGGCGTCGACGCGGTCCGTCCGCTCCCAGGTGAAGTCGGGCAGCTCGCGGCCGAAGTGGCCGTAGGCCGCCGTCTGGGCGTAGATCGGGCGGAGCAGGTCCAGGTCGCGGATGATCGCGGCCGGACGCAGGTCGAACACCTTGGTCACGGCTTCCTGGATCTTCAGCACCGGGACGGTCTCCGTCCCGAACGTCTCCACGAACAGGCCCACCGGCTCGGCCTTGCCGATCGCGTACGCGACCTGCACCTCAGCGCGCGTGGCCAGGCCCGCGGCGACGATGTTCTTGGCGACCCACCGCATCGCGTACGCGGCGCTGCGGTCCACCTTGGACGGGTCCTTGCCGGAGAACGCGCCGCCGCCGTGGCGGGCCATGCCGCCGTACGTGTCGATGATGATCTTGCGGCCGGTCAGGCCGGCGTCGCCCATCGGGCCGCCGATCTCGAAGCGGCCGGTCGGGTTGACCAGCAGCCGGTAGCCCTCGGTGTCCAGCGCGATGCCGGCGTCGGCCAGCGCCTTGAGCTCGGGCTCGACCACGAACTCGCGGATGTCCGGCGCGAGCAGCGAGTCCAGGTCGATGTCGGACGCGTGCTGCGAGGAGACGACGACGGTGTCCAGGCGGACCGCCCGGTCGCCGTCGTACTCGATGGTGACCTGGGTCTTGCCGTCCGGACGCAGGTACGGGATGGTCCCGTTCTTGCGGACCTCGGTGAGCCGGCGGGAGAGCCGGTGCGCCAGGTGGATCGGGAGCGGCATCAGCTCGGGCGTGTCGTCGCAGGCGTAGCCGAACATCAGGCCCTGGTCGCCGGCGCCCTGCTTGTCGAGCTCGTCCTCGTCGCCCTCGACACGGGCCTCGTAGGCGGCGTCGACACCCTGGGCGATGTCCGGCGACTGCGCGCCGATGGACACCGAGACGCCGCAGGAGGCGCCGTCGAAGCCCTTCTTGGAGGAGTCGTAGCCGATCTCGAGGATCTTGTCGCGCACCAGCTGCGCGATCGGCGCGTAGGCCTTGGTGGTGACCTCACCGGCGATGTGCACGAGGCCGGTGGTGATCAGCGTCTCGACGGCCACGCGGGACGTGGGGTCGTCCTTGAGCAGGGCGTCGAGGATGGTGTCGCTGATCTGGTCAGCGATCTTGTCGGGGTGGCCCTCGGTGACGGACTCCGAGGTGAACAGGCGGCGAGACACAGCGCTCCCTGGGTTGCAGCGGCTGCTGACTGAACATCAGCGGCGAACCGCCTCTGACGTCCGGAAAGACTTTGGAGAACTACTGACCGGAGTGTAACGAACGGCGTGGCCGACAGTACCAACCGGTCTCAGGTTTTGGATCAGGTTTCGGAACCGAGCCGCGCCGCGACCAGATCCCAGACCACGTCGGCGAGTGCGCTCTTGGGCCCGTGCGGGACCGGTGTCTCGGTGCCGTCGGCACCGAGGACCACGGCTTCGTTGTGCTCGCTGCCGAAGGTCTTGTCGACGCCGACCTCGTTGACGACGAGCAGGTCACAGCCCTTGCGGGCGAGCTTGGCCCGGCCGTTGGCGAGCACCTCGTCGGTCTCGGCGGCGAAGCCGACGACGACCTGGCCCGCCCGGGCGCGGTCGGCGGAGATCTCGGCGAGGATGTCCGGGTTGCGGACCAGTTCGACGGGGGCGGGCTCGACGCCGTCCTTCTTCTTGATCTTCCCGGCGGCCATGGCGGCCGGACGGAAGTCGGCCACCGCCGCCGCCATGACCACGGCGTCGGCGTCCTGACGGGCGTTCAGCACCGCCTCGCGCAGCTCCAGCGCCGTTCCGACGCGGACGACGTCCACCCCGGCCGGCGCCGGCAGGGACACGTTGGCGGAGACCAGGGTCACCCGCGCGCCACGCGCAGCGGCGACCTGGGCGAGGGCGTAGCCCTGGCGTCCTGAGGAGCGGTTGCCGAGGAAGCGGACGGGGTCCAGGGGCTCACGGGTCCCTCCGGCGGAGACGACGACATGACGGCCCGCCAGGTCGGCGACCCCGGCGTCCGCGCCGCGGGCCAGCACCCGCTGGCACAGCTCGAAGATCTGCTCGGGGTCCGGGAAGCGTCCCTTGCCGGTGTCCGCGCCGGTCAGCCGGCCGACGGCGGGCTCGATGACGATGGCACCGCGGCGGCGCAGCGTGGCGACGTTCTCCTGGGTGGCCGGGTGCTCCCACATCTCGGTGTGCATGGCGGGCGCGAAGACGACCGGACAGCGCGCGGTGAGCAGCGTGTTGGTGAGCAGGTCGTTGGCGTTGCCGTGGGCGGCCTTGGCCAGGATGTCGGCGGTGGCGGGGGCGACCACGAGCAGGTCGGCGTTCTGGCCGATGCGCACGTGCGGCACCTCGTGGACGGTCTCCCAGACCTCGGTCTCCGCGGGCTGCCCGCTCAGCGCGGCCCAGGTGGCGGCGCCGACGAAGTGCAGCGCGGAGGCGGTGGGGACGACCCGCACGCGGTGCCCGGACTCGGTGAAGCGCCGCAGCAGCTCACACGCCTTGTAGGCGGCGATCCCGCCGCTGACCCCGAGGACGACGTTCATTGCGGCGCACACCCCTGACTCGAACCTGACCCGAAGGAACTCCACCACGGCGCAAGAAAGCCGCGGACCATTCCATGATGGTCCGCGGCTCCCTCAAGCCGAACTTGCCTGTCCGGACGTACCGGACCTACTGGGCGGCCTCGACGGCCTCGGCCGTGAGCATACCGGCGTTGATCTCGCGCAGCGCGATCGACAGCGGCTTCTCGTGGACGTGGGTGTCGACCAGCGGGCCGACGTACTCCAGCAGGCCCTCGCCGAGCTGCGAGTAGTAGGCGTTGATCTGACGGGCGCGCTTGGCGGCGTAGATCACCAGGCTGTACTTGGAGTCGGTGGCCTCGAGCAGCTCATCGATCGGCGGGTTGATGATGCCTTCGGGCGCTGTCATCGAAGAGGACACGCGAGAACCTTCCGCAGAAAAAGATCAGACTACGTGGAGCAAGGCTAGCAGCTCGGCCGCTACATCCTCGACGGAGGTGTTGACAAGGGTCGTGTCGAACTCGCTCTCGGCGGCCAGCTCGACCCGGGCCTGCTGCAGCCGCTCCTCGATGACCTCGGCGGACTCGGTGCCACGGCCGGTGAGCCGGCGGACGAGCTCCTCCCAGGAGGGCGGCGCGAGGAAGACCAGCTGGGCGTCGGGCATCGACTCGCGGACCTGGCGGGCGCCCTGGAGGTCGATCTCCAGCAGCACCGGCTCGCCGGCGTCCAGCTTCTCCTGGACGGCGGCCCGGGGGGTGCCGTAGCGGTTGCCGGCGAAGACCGCCCATTCGAGCAGCTCGCCGTTGGCGATGAGCTTGTCGAAGATGTCGTCGTCGACGAAGTGGTACTGAACTCCGTCCCTCTCGCCCGGCCGCGGCTTGCGGGTGGTGGCGGAGACGGAGAGCCAGACCTCGGGGTGGGCTGCGCGCATATGAGCGACGACCGTGCTCTTGCCGACCCCGGAGGGGCCGGAGAGCACGGTCAGCCGCGGACGTTCACTCATGTACCGATTATCCAGGAACCTGGACGCCTGCCGAACCCCGGGGCGCGGAGTCAGGACGCAGCGCCGCCGAACTCGCGCTCCAGGGAGGCGATCTGGTTCGTTCCCAGGCCGCGCACGCGGCGGCTCTCGGAGATGCCGAGACGCTCCATGATCTGCTTGGCGCGGACCTTGCCCACGCCCGGCAGGGACTCCAGCAGGGCGGAGACCTTCATCTTGCCGATCACGTCGTTCTCCTGGCCGGCCTTGATGACCTCGTGGAGCGACGCACCGGAGTGCTTGAGCCGGTTCTTGATCTCGGCGCGCTCCCGGCGAGCCTCAGCTGCCTTGGCGAGCGCAGCCGTGCGCTGCTCAGGGGTAAGGGGCGGAAGTGCCACGCCGTTCACCTCAGTGTTCGAACGAAACTAACAGGACAGGTCGGAGCCCAGGATCTCCCTCGGCCCTTGTGCTCGGACACTACCCCTCTCGGCGGCTCCCGTCAGGGAAAAGTGCAGAAAACTCCTGCTCAGGCCGTCTGGACAGGGCAACTGGGCCGACTTTTCCGGCAATTCGGGCGGATATCCGGAGGGAACTTGGCCGCCTGGGCCAGTTTCGGAGAAGTCGCAGCTCAGACCGTCACCGAGGTTTCACACGATCCTCACACGCCGACGGCGGCCCGGATCTCCTCGGCATAGCGGTCCGCGGAGGCGCGCAGCGCCGCCACCGACGGGCCGTGACGCAGCACGTCGCGGGACACGTTGGGGAGCACGTTGCGGGCGGCCGCGCCGAACAGCTTGGGGAGGTCCGCCGGGGTCGCCCCCTGCGCGCCGACGCCCGGTGCCAGCAGGGCGCCGTTGATGGCGAGGTCCGCCTCGTCGACGTCGGAGAGGGTCGCGCCGACGACCGCGCCGAAGGAGCCGAGCGGCTCCTCGCCCGCGTTCTCGGCGGCCAGCCGGGCCAGGATCTCCTGCGCGACCGTCCTGCCGGAGCGGGCAGTCGACCGCTGCACCTCGTGGCCCTCGGGGTTGGAGGTGAGCGCCAGCACGAACAGGCCGGAGCCGGCGGCCCGGGCCGCGTCCACGGCGGGCTGCAGCGAGCCGAAGCCGAGGTAGGGCGAGACGGTGAGCGCGTCGGAGAACAGCGGGCTGGAGGTGGCCAGGAAGGCCTCGGCGTAGGCGGCCATGGTGCTGCCGATGTCGCCGCGCTTGGCGTCGGTCAGCACCAGCGTCCCGGCGGAGCGGGCCTCGGCGATGCCGGCCTCCAGTACCGCCAGGCCCTTGCTGCCGAAGCGCTCGAAGAAGGCGACCTGCGGCTTGAGCACCGCGACCCGGTCGGCCAGTGCCTCGACCACCGTGCGGGAGAAGCGCTCGAGACCGGCCAGGTCGTCGTCGAGCCCCCAGTCGCGCAGCAGCGAGGCGTGCGGGTCGATGCCGACGCAGAGCGGGCCGCGGGTGTCCATGGCGGCGCGCAGTCGGGCGCCGAAGGGAGCGGTCATCGAGTCTCCTCGTGGGAAGTCGGTGAGCGGTGGTCAGTGCGGTGCGGTGACGCCGACGGCCTCGGCGAGCGAGCGGTAGCCCGCGTTGCGCAGCCGGGCGGACAGGCCCTTGTGGATCTTGCGGCACCAGAACGGGCCCTCGTAGATGAAGGCGCTGTACCCCTGGACCAGGCTGGCCCCGGCGAGGATGCGCTCCCACACGTCCTGCGCGGTCTCCACCCCGCCGACCGAGACGAGCGTCAACTGCCCACCGGTACGGGCGTGCAGGCGCTTGAGCACGTCGAGGGAGCGGGCCTTGAGGGGCGCGCCGGAGAGGCCGCCGGCGCCGATGGCGTCGACCTTGGCCCGGTCGGTGAGCAGTCCCTCGCGGCCGATGGTGGTGTTGGTGGCGATGATCCCGTCCAGCCGCAGCTCGAGCGCCAGGTCGGCGACGGCGTCGATGTCGTCGTCGGCCAGGTCCGGAGCGATCTTGACCAGCAGCGGGACGTGCGTGGACGTGTGGGCGTCGAGCGTCTCGCGGACGGCGGAGAGCAGCGGCCGCAGCTGGTCCACGGCCTGCAGGTTGCGCAGGCCCGGCGTGTTGGGGCTACTCACGTTGACGACGAAGTAGTCGGCGTGACGGGCGAGCCGCTCGGTGGAGGTGACGTAGTCGCCGACGGCCTCGGCCTCGGGGACGACCTTGGTCTTGCCGATGTTGACGCCGACGACGGTGGCGGTCCTCCGCCGGGCCGCGAGGCGGGCCGCGACGGCGGCGGAGCCCTCGTTGTTGAAGCCCATCCGGTTGATCAGCGCCCGGTCCTCGACCAGCCGGAAGAGCCGCGGCTGCGGATTGCCCGGCTGCGGCTGGGCGGTGACGGTGCCGATCTCGACGTGGTCGAACCCCAGCATGGCCAGTCCGTCGATGCCCACGGCGTTCTTGTCGAAGCCGGCGGCGAGACCGAACGGCCCGGGCATCTCATGCCCCAGCGCCCGCACCCGGAGGGCGGGGTCGCGCGGGGCCAGGACGGCGGCAACGAGCGTGCGCAGCAGGGGGATTGAGGCAGCCAGCCGGATCCAGCGGAAGGCCAGGTGGTGCGCCTTCTCGGGATCCATCCGCCGGAAGACGAGATTGAAGAAGAACTTGTACATGGTGCACCTTCCTGTGCCACCAGGGGGCGCGAGGAACTGCGCGACCAGCCCGCCGCCCGCGGAGGTCCGACCCCGTCTGCGGGACGGACCTCCCCGAGTGGTGTGTTGCTCGCGCAGTCCTCCTCGCGCCCCTGGAGAGTGCGACTACCGCGAGGCGTTCAGGAGGGCGGCGTGCTCCTGGAGGCTGCGCACACCCACCTCGCCGCGCAGCAGTTGGTCGATGCCCTGGACCGCCGCGCCCATGGCCTGAATGGTCGTCAGGCACGGGACCCCGCGGGCGACGGCCGCCGTGCGGATCTCGTAGCCGTCGAGCCGGCTGCCCGTCCCGAACGGGGTGTTGATGATCAGGTCGATCTCCCCGTCGTGGATCAGCTGGACGATGGTCCGATCCGGGCCCTCGCCCGCGCCCTCGCTGTGCTTGCGCACGACCGTCGCGGTGATGCCGTTGCGCTTGAGGACCTCGGCCGTGCCGCTCGTGGCCAGCAGCTCGAAGCCCAACTCGACCAGCGCGCGGGCCGGGAAGACCAGGCTGCGCTTGTCGCGGTTGGCCACCGACACGAACACCCGCCCGCTGGTCGGCAGCGCGCCGTACGCGCCCGCCTGGGACTTGGCGTAGGCGGTGCCGAAGACCGTGTCCAGGCCCATGACCTCGCCGGTAGAGCGCATCTCCGGGCCGAGCACCGTGTCGACGCCGCGGCCGTGGATGTCGCGGAAGCGGCTCCAGGGCATCACGGCCTCCTTGACCGCGATGGGGGCCTCCAGCGGCAGCTCGCCGCCGTCGCCCTCCTTGGGCAGCAGACCCTCGGCGCGCAGTTCGGCGACGGTCGCGCCGAGCGAGATCCGGGCCGCGGCCTTGGCCAGCGGGACGGCCGTCGCCTTCGACGTGAACGGAACCGTGCGCGAGGCACGGGGGTTGGCCTCCAGGACGTACAGGATGTCCCCGGCCATGGCGAACTGAATGTTGATCAGACCGCGCACGCCCACGCCGCGGGCGATGGCCTCGGTCGCGGTCCGCAGCCGCTTGATGTCGAAGCCGCCGAGGGTGATCGGGGGCAGCGCGCAGGCCGAGTCGCCGGAGTGGATGCCGGCCTCCTCGATGTGCTCCATCACGCCGCCCAGGTACAGCTCCTCGCCGTCGTAGAGGGCGTCGACGTCGATCTCGATGGCGTCGTCGAGGAAGCGGTCGATCAGCACCGGGTGCTCGGAGATGAGACCGGCGTGCCGCTCCAGGTAGTCGGCCAGAGAGGCCTCGTCGTAGACGATCTCCATGCCGCGGCCGCCCAGCACGTAGGACGGGCGGGCGAGGACGGGGTAGCCGATCTCGTCCGCGATCTTCTTCGCCTCGGCGAAGGAGAAGGCGGTGCCGTGCTTGGGCGCGGGCAGCCCGGCCTCGACGAGCACGCGGCCGAACGCGCCGCGCTCCTCGGCAAGGTGGATCGCCTCGGGCGAAGTCCCGGCGATGGGAACGCCGTTGTCCTTCAGTGCCTGGGCCAGACCCAGCGGGGTCTGCCCGCCCAGCTGCACCAGGACGCCCGCGACCGGGCCGGCCTGCTGCTCGGCGTGGACGATCTCCAGCACGTCCTCCAGCGTCAGCGGCTCGAAGTAGAGCCGGTCGGAGGTGTCGTAGTCGGTGGAGACGGTCTCCGGGTTGCAGTTGACCATGACGGTCTCGAATCCGGCGTCGCTCAGCGCGAAGGAGGCGTGGACGCAGGAGTAGTCGAACTCGATGCCCTGGCCGATGCGGTTGGGGCCGGAGCCCAGGATGATCACCGCGGGCTTCTCGCGGGGCGCGACCTCCGACTCCTCGTCGTAGGACGAGTAGAAGTAGGGGGTTTTCGCGGCGAACTCGGCGGCGCAGGTGTCCACGGTCTTGTAGACCGGGCGGATGCCCAGCGCGTGCCGGACCTCGCGGACCACGTCGGCCTTGAGGCCGCGGATCTCACCGATCTGCTGGTCGGAGAAGCCGTGGCGCTTGGCGTGGCGCAGCAGTTCGGGATCGAGCAGCTCGGCCTCGGCCAGTTCCTCGGCGATCTCGTGGATCAGGAACAGCTGGTCGACGAACCAGGGGTCGATCTTCGTGGACTCGAAGACCTCCTCCGGGGTGGCCCCGGCCCGGATCGCGTCCATGACCGTGTTGATCCGGCCGTCCGTCGGCCGTGCGGCCGTGGCCAGCAGCTCGGCCTTGTCCCCCACCGGGGAGACGAAGTCGAACTGCGAGCCCTTCTTCTCCAGCGAGCGCAGCGCCTTGTTCAGCGCCTCGGGGAAGTTGCGGCCCAGGGCCATCGCCTCGCCGACCGACTTCATGGTGGTGGTCAGCGTGGAGTCGGCGCTCGGGAACTTCTCGAAGGCGAAGCGCGGGACCTTGACGACGACGTAGTCGAGCGTCGGCTCGAAGGAGGCCGGGGTCTGCTCGGTGATGTCGTTGGGGATCTCGTCCAGCGTGTAGCCGACGGCCAGCTTGGCGGCGATCTTGGCGATCGGGAACCCGGTGGCCTTGGACGCCAGCGCGGAGGAGCGGGACACCCGCGGGTTCATCTCGATGACGATGACCCGGCCGTCCTCGGGGTTGACCGCGAACTGGATGTTGCAGCCACCGGTGTCCACGCCGACCTCGCGGATGACCGCGATGCCGATGTCGCGCAGCACCTGGTACTCGCGGTCGGTCAGCGTCATCGCCGGGGCGACGGTGATGGAGTCGCCGGTGTGCACGCCCATCGGGTCGAAGTTCTCGATGGAGCAGACGACCACGACGTTGTCGTTCTTGTCGCGCATCAGCTCCAGCTCGTACTCCTTCCAGCCGAGGATGGACTCCTCCAGGAGCACCTCGGTGGTCGGCGAGAGCGTGAGGCCCTGCCCGGCGATACGGCGCAGCTCCTCCTCGTCGTGGGCGAAGCCGGAGCCGGCGCCGCCCATGGTGAAGGAGGGGCGGACGACGACCGGGTAGCCGCCGAGGGTGTCCACACCCGCCAGCACCTCGTCCATGGTGTGGCAGATGACCGAGCGGGCGGACTCGCCGTGGCCGATCTTGGCGCGGACGGCCTCGACGACGGCCTTGAACTGGTCGCGATCCTCGCCCTTGTGGATGGCCTCGACCTTGGCGCCGATCAGCTCGACGCCGTACTTCTCCAGGATCCCGGCCTCGTGCAGCGAGATCGCGGCGTTGAGCGCGGTCTGGCCGCCCAGGGTCGGCAGCAGCGCGTCAGGCCGCTCCTTGGCGATGATCTTCTCGACGAACTCCGGGGTGATCGGCTCGACGTAGGTGGCGTCGGCGATCTCCGGGTCGGTCATGATCGTGGCCGGGTTGGAGTTGACCAGGATCACCCGCAGGCCCTCGGACTTGAGGACCCGGCAGGCCTGGGTTCCGGAGTAGTCGAACTCGGCCGCCTGGCCGATCACGATCGGGCCGGAACCGATGACCAGAACGGACTGGATGTCGGTGCGCTTAGGCACGCTGGCCCTCCATGAGCGAGACGAAGCGGTCGAACAGGTAGGCGGCGTCGTGCGGTCCGGCCGCCGCCTCGGGGTGGTACTGGACGGAGAACGCGGGCTGGTCCAGGCACTGCAGGCCCTCGACCACGTCGTCGTTCAGGCAGACGTGGGAGACCTCGACCCGGCCGAACGGGGTCTCGGAGACCCGGTCCAGCGGGGCGTCCACGGCGAAGCCGTGGTTGTGCGCGGTGACCTCGACCTTGCCGGTGGTGCGGTCCTGCACCGGCTGGTTGATGCCGCGGTGGCCGTACTTGAGCTTGTAGGTGCCGAAGCCCAGGGCCCGGCCGAGCAGCTGGTTGCCGAAGCAGATGCCGAAGAACGGCGTCTTCCGGCCCAGCACCTCGCGCAGCACGGCCACCTGGTTCTCGGCGGTGGCCGGGTCGCCGGGGCCGTTGGAGAAGAACACGCCGTCGGGGTCGACCGCGTAGACGTCCTCGGCGGTGGCGTTGGCCGGGAGCACGTGCACCTCGATGCCGCGCTCGGCCATCCGGTGCGGGGTCATCCCCTTGATGCCGAGGTCGAGGGCGGCGACGGTGAACTTCTTCTCGCCGATGGCCGGGACGACGTAGGCCTCCTGGGTGGCGACCTCGCCGCACAGGTCCGCGCCGGCCATCTCGGGCGCCTGGCGGACCTTGGCCAGCATGGTCGCGTCGTCGGCGAGGGCCGGGCCGGAGAAGATGCCGGCCCGCATCGCGCCGCGCTCGCGCAGGTGGCGGGTGAGCGCGCGGGTGTCGATGCCGGAGATGCCGACGACGCCCTGCGCGCGCAGCTCATCGTCGAGGCTGCGCCGGGCGCGCCAGTTGGAGGAGACCCGGCTGGGGTCGCGCACGACGTAGCCGGCGACCCAGATCCGCTGGGACTCCGGGTCCTCGTCGTTGACGCCGGTGTTGCCGATCTGAGGGGCCGTCATGGCCACGATCTGGCGGTGGTAGGAGGGGTCGGTCAGGGTCTCCTGATAGCCCGTCATACCGGTGTTGAAGACGGCCTCGCCGAAGGTCTCGCCGATGGCGCCGTAGGCCTGGCCGCGGAAGATCCGCCCGTCCTCCAGGACGTAGGCGGCGGGGACGCGCTCGCGACGTCGCGCCGTGGGGGTGGATGCCGGTGCGGTCATCATGCGCCTTCCGTGTTCTCGTGCGTGTCGTTCTGCGGGGACTGCTGCGCCCGCTCGTGTGCCTGGATCAGCACCTCGATCGCGGTCACCCAGTTCTCGTGCTGCTCGGAGCGGTCCAGCCGGAACCCGGAGTCGAGCAGCTTGCCGCCGTGCTCCCAGGTGACGACCAGGACGCCGCCCTCGGGCAGCACCTTTCCGGCGATGCCCTTGTCGGTGCGGGCGCCGCGCAGCTGGTCCACCGGGACGAAGAAGCTGGTCGAGGCGGGCCGGACGACGTTCAACCCCTCGGCGCTGAGGGTGAGTTCGGCCAGGCTGCGCTCGCCGAGGCGGTGCGCCACGATCCGGTCCAGCCACTGCCCGGCGGTGGTGGAGCCGATGTAGCGGCCCTCGTCCTCCAGCAGGGTCTCCGTCGTCCGGGCCGGGGGCTTGGGCAGCTCGGGCAGGCCCGACTGCACCGTCTTGCGCCAGTTCCAGCCCTGGCGCATCAGCCAGTACACCAGAGCGATCACCAGCAGGATGCCGAGCGTCCAGCCGATGAGATCACCGACGTGGGTGACCGGCGCGGAGTGCTTGGCGGTGTCCGCCAGTGGGGCCGGAAGGACGCTCACTGCAGCTCTCCGTCCAGCACCTTGGCCTCGCCGCGCAGGAAGGTGGCGACCACCCGGCCGGGCAGCTCCATGCCGCGGTAAGGAGTGTTCCGGCTGCGCGTGGCGAACGCGGCCGGGTCCACCTCGGCGCGGTGGCCCGCGTCGTAGAGGACGACGTTGGCGGGCTCGCCGACGGCCAGCGGGCGGCCGTGGCCGGGGACACCGGAGATCGCGGCGGGCTTGGCGGACATCCGCTCGGCGACCTCGGCCCAACCGATCAGACCGGTGTCGACCATGGTCGCCTGGACCACGGAGAGCGCGGTCTCCAGGCCGACCATGCCCATCGCGGCGGCGGCCCACTCGCAGTCCTTGTCCTCCGCCGGGTGCGGGGCGTGGTCGGTGGCCACGATGTCGATCGTGCCGTCGGCCAGCGCCTCGCGCAGGGCGAGCACGTCCTCCTGGGTCCGCAGCGGCGGGTTGACCTTGTAGACCGCGTCGTAGGAGCGCACCAGCTCGTCGGTGAGCAGCAGGTGATGCGGCGTCACCTCCGCGGTGACGTCCCAGCCCTTGCCCTTGGCCCAGCGGACGATCTCGACCGAGCCGGCCGTGGACAGGTGGCAGACGTGCAGCCGGGAGCCGACGTGGGCGGCGAGCAGCACGTCCCGGGCGATGATCGACTCCTCGGCGACGGCTGGCCAGCCGCGCAGGCCCAGCTCGCCGGAGACGACGCCCTCGTTCATCTGCGCGCCCTCGGTCAGCCGGGGCTCCTGCGCGTGCTGGGCGACCACGCCGCCGAAGGCCTTCACGTACTCCAGCGCCCGGCGCATGATCACCGCGTCGTCCACGCACTTGCCGTCGTCGGAGAAGACCCGGACCTGCGCGGCGGAGTCGGCCATCGCACCCAGCTCGGCGAGCTGCTTGCCCTCCAGGCCGACGGTGACGGCGCCGATCGGCTGCACGTCGCAGTAGCCGGACTCGCGGCCCAGCCGCCAGACCTGCTCGACGACGCCGGCGGTGTCGGCGACCGGGAAGGTGTTGGCCATCGCGTGGACGGCGGTGAAACCGCCCTTGGCGGCGGCGCGGGTGCCGGTGAGGACGGTCTCGGCGTCCTCACGGCCGGGCTCGCGCAGGTGGGTGTGCAGGTCGACCAGGCCGGGCAGCGCGATCAGGCCGTCGGCCTGGATCTCCTGCCCGCCGTCCGCTGCCAGGCCCGCGCCGATCTCGGCGATCACGCCGTCGGCGATGCGGATGTCCTGCGGCTCCCCGCCGAGGATGCGGGCGTTGCGGATCAGATAGGACGTCACTTGCCGTTCTCCTGGGTGGGGTTGGTCGTGATGGCGGGCTCGGAGCCGCCGAGCAGCAGGTACAGCACGGCCATCCGGACGCTGACGCCGTTGGCGACCTGCTCGACGATGACGGAGCGGGGCGAGTCGGCGATGTCCGACTCGATCTCCATGCCGCGGACCATCGGGCCGGGGTGCATCACCAGCGCGTGCTCGGGCAGCAGGCCGAGCCTGCGGGCGTCGAGGCCGTAGCGGCGGGTGT
This sequence comes from Streptacidiphilus monticola, assembly GCF_042658505.1. Classification (NCBI taxonomy): domain Bacteria; kingdom Bacillati; phylum Actinomycetota; class Actinomycetes; order Kitasatosporales; family Streptomycetaceae; genus Streptacidiphilus; species Streptacidiphilus monticola. The sequence goes on from NZ_JBHSQJ010000060.1 coordinate 33,900, forward strand.
ACTCGCGCTGGGTGGGGAAGTAGGCGGCGTTCATCCGCTCGCGCTGGACCCGGAGCATCATCACCGCGTCGGCCTTGGCCAGGGAGGCGTCCAGGTCGTAGCTGAACTGGCAGGGCCAGGTCTCCACGCCGAAGGGCATCAGCGTCGGCGGGGCGACCAGGGTCACCTCGGCGCCCAGCGTGTGCAGCAGGTGCACGTTGGACCGGGCCACCCGGCTGTGCAGCACGTCGCCGACGATGGTGACGCGGCGGCCGGAAAGGTCCTTGCCCGCACCGGGGTTGAGGTGGCGGCGCATGGTGAAGGCGTCGAGCAGCGCCTGGGTGGGGTGCTCGTGGGTGCCGTCGCCCGCGTTGACCACGCTGCCGTGCAGCCAGTCGGACTCGGCGAGCCGCTTCGGCGCGCCCGAGGCGCTGTGCCGGATGACGACCGCGTCCGCGCCCATGGCCTGCAGGGTCAGCGCGGTGTCCTTCAGGGTCTCGCCCTTGGAGACCGACGAACCCTTGGCGGAGAAGTTGATGACGTCGGCGGACAGCCGCTTCTCGGCGACCTCGAAGGAGGTGCGGGTGCGGGTGGAGTCCTCGAAGAAGAGGTTGACGACCGTGCGTCCGCGCAGTGTGGGCAGCTTCTTGACGGACCGTGAGGACACCTGGGCCATCTGCTCGGCGGTGTCCAGGATCAGCAGCGCGTCCTCGCGGCTGAGGTCCGCGGTGGAGATGAGGTGGCGCTTCACTTCGAGGTGCTCCCGTTCGTGGCGTCCGTGGTCTCGCCGAGGAGGACCGCGTCCAGTCCGTCCGTCTCGTCCAACTTGACCTTCACCGACTCCCGCAGCGAGGTCGGCAGGTTCTTGCCCACGTAGTCGGCGCGGATGGGCAGTTCGCGGTGGCCGCGGTCGACCAGCACGGCGAGCTGCACGGCCCGCGGGCGGCCGATGTCGCCGAGGGCGTCGAGCGCGGCGCGGATGGTGCGGCCGGAGAAGAGCACGTCGTCGACCAGGACGACGAGCTTGCCGTCGATGCCGCCGTCGGGGATCTCGGTCTGCTCGAGCGCGCGGGCGGGCTTGAGCCGCAGGTCGTCCCGGTACATGGTGATGTCCAGGGTCCCGAGCGGGATCTCGCGGCCGGTGATCTCGGCCAGCCTGCGGTGCAGGCGGCGGGCGAGGAAGACGCCTCGCGTGTGGATGCCGAGCAGGACGACGTCCTCCGCGCCCTTGGCGCGCTCGACGATCTCGTGGGCGATCCGGGTCAGCGACCGGGCGATGTCACCCTGGTCGAGGACCTGTCGCTGGGCAGCTGTGGTCATGCCGAAGCCGACCTCCTTCCCCGCCTCACGGGACGGGCCTTAAAGGATGTCTACGGGATGGGTGCCCCGACCGCAGGCCGGGTACCGCAGGCAACCCTACCAGGGGCGATCTGACACCCCTGCCCGTGGTCCCGTTCCACCGCAGGTCACAGCCGGTCGCCCGGCCGCTGCGTTCAGCTTGACGAACGCTTATCACTCTGCGTAATCTCACTGTCAGTTACGGCCGGACGACGGATGTCCCCATAAACGCCTCGCGCCGGCGGTGACGCGAAGCACTCGTTGCCTATCGCCTTTTTCGTCCGGGGAGACCAATGTCCAGCGACTACGCGAAACAGCTTGGCGGCAAGCTGCGCGCGATCCGCACCCAGCAGGGGCTTTCCCTGCACGGCGTCGAGGAGAAGTCCCAGGGCCGCTGGAAGGCGGTCGTCGTCGGCTCGTACGAGCGCGGCGACCGCGCGGTCACCGTCCAGCGCCTGGCCGAACTGGCCGACTTCTACGGCGTCCCGGTGCAGGAGCTGCTGCCCGGCAGCACCCCGGGCGGCGCGGCGGAGCCCCCGCCGCGCCTGGTGCTGGACCTGGAGCGGCTGGCCCAGGTCCCCTCCGAGAAGGCGGGCCCGCTGCAGCGCTACGCGGCGACGATCCAGAGCCAGCGCGGCGACTACAACGGCAAGGTTCTGTCGATCCGTCAGGACGACCTGCGCACCCTGGCCGTCATCTACGACCAGCCGGCCTCCCTCCTCGTCGACCAGCTCGTCAGCTGGGGGGTCCTCGACCCCGACGCCCGCCGCGCCGTCCGCGACGACGACGCCGTCTGACGCAGAAACGTTCCCTTGCAGCCCCCGCCAGGGGCGCGGGGAACTGCGCGAGCAACACACCACTCGGGGAGGTCCGTCCCGCACCTGGGGTCGGACCTCCCCGAGTGGCGTGTCGCTTCCGCTGGGGGCACCTCCCGCGGTGGGGGCGCCTCCCGCGGTGGGGGCGCCTCCCGCCGTGGGGGCACCCCCGGCCGAAGGCTGAGGAAAGTGGGGGGATCCTCTGGCGGGGTGGGACTACCTGTTGCGTCCGAACCCGCGGGCCGCCATCCCCAGTGCGGCCAGGGGGGCTTTCCGCGCCGCCGCGACAGCAGCCTTGTACCGGCGCGACGGAATGCTCACCGATTTCCCCCGCGCCAGATCCCGCAGGGATTCCTGCACCACATAATCCGCATCCAGCCACATCCATTCTTTTGTCGAGGACATGTCCATCCCTGCGCGGTCATGGAACTCCGTGTGCACGAAGCCGGGGCACAGCGCCTGCAGCCGCACCCCCGTCCCGGCGAGGTCACGGTCCGTGCCCTGGGTGAACTGGACCACCCAGGCCTTGCTGGCCCCGTAACTCCCCCGCGGCACGAACGCCGCCACCGAGGCGACGTTGACCACGTAGCCCTTGCCCCGCGTGCGCATCCCGGCCACCGCGGCCCGGGTCAGCCGGAGCACGGCCTCGACGTGGACCTTGAGCATCGTCAACTCGTCCGCCAGCGGCACCTCCAGGAAGCCGCGCCGGAAGCCGAAGCCGGCGTTGTTCACCAGCACGTCCACCGGGTGCTTCTCGTCCCCGAGCCGGGCCTCGACCGCGGCGATGCCCTCCTCCGTGGCCAGGTCCGCGGGCAGCACCTCCACCGGGACGCCGAAGGTCTCCGTCAACTCCTCAGCGCTGCTTGCCAGTCGGTCCCGGTCCCGGGCCACCAGCACCAGCGCCAGCCCGTCCCTCGCGAACCTGCGCGCGAACGCCGCCCCGATGCCTGCCGTACCACCTGTGATGAGTGCAGTCCGCATGCCCGGACCCTATCCGGCCGCCCCCATCAGCGCCTCGCCCATCGGAGTGCGGCGGTAGAGGACCGAGCGTCCGGCACGGGCACGGGTCAGCAGGCCCGCCGCCCGCAACACCGCGAGGTGGTCGGCGACAGCACCGGGGGCGAACCCGAGGCTGCGGGCGAGCTGGGTGGTGCTCGCCGGGGAGTCCAGCGCGGCCAGCACCCGGGCACGCGAGCGGCCGAGCAGCGCTGACAGCGCGTCAGGGGAGACCGGGGCGGCGGACTCCCACAGCGCGGCGATGCCCCGTGCCGGGTAGATCAGCGTGCAGGGCCAGGGCGGGTCGTGGTGGGCGGCGACTCCGGGCCAGACGAAGGCCGACGGGATCAGCAGCAGCCCCTCCCCGCGCAGCGGGTAGGTGGAGCGCGCGTCGAAGGGCGGGATCTCGATGCCGCCGTCGTGCCAGCGGACGTTCTCGTGCAACCCCTCCAGCGCGGCGGCCCACCCCTGCCCGCCCAACTGGGCGGCGCGGTGCACGACATCGCGTTCGCAGACAGCCCGCAGCAGCGGCCAGTCGGGGGCGAGCAGTTCCTGCCAGGCGAGGTCGAGGGCGGCGGCGACCTGCTCCACCGCGTCGTCGGCGGCCAGCACGGCGCGGGCCGCGGGCGACGTCTCCGGGCGGGCGGCGAGGCAGCGCTCGATCTCCCGGCGGGCGGCCTCGGGCGGGGCGCTCCGGATCGCGGCCAGGTCGTCGGCCCAGGTCTGCGCCATGCCGCGGGGCGGGATCGCGACGAAGTCCGCGCCGAAGCGGTCGTTGTGCAGGGCCAGCGCCGCCTGGACGGACGGCTCCCGGCGCAGGCGCTCGAACGGCCGGCGCAGCCGCTCCCGCCAGGCGGGCGGCAGCGGACGCCCCTCATGATGGCCCAACAGGCGTAGCAGGTTGGCGAGTTCGAAGGCGGGTGACAGCGCGAACCGGCTCCGGACCAGATCCTCCGCACCCACCTCGAATCGCAGCACGCCCCGACCTTACGTCCAGGGACGAATATCTCGCGCGCGAGTTCTCCTCCCGGACAGGCTCGGGCCATGACCACCTACCGCGAGGTCCTGACGGACCGCCGCTTCCGTCTGCTGTTCACCACCCGGACCCTCGGCATCGTCGGGGACACGCTGCGGATCACCACGCTGTCCGTGCTCGTCTACGCCGACACCCGGTCCGCCCTGTTCAGCGCGCTGGCCTTCGGCGTCGGCTTCCTACCGCAGCTGCTCGGCTCGATGCTGCTGGGCTCGCTGACCGACAGCCTGCGCCCGCGCTCCCTGATCACCGCCGGCTATCTGCTGCAGGCAGCTGGCGCGCTGCTGCTCGGCCTGCTCCGGCTGCCGGTCGTGCTCAGCCTGACCGTGGTGGGCACCGTGGCACTGGTGTCGCCGGTGTTCAACGGGGCGTCAAGTCGCCTGGTGGCAGAGACCCTTGACGGCGACGCCTATGTGCTGGGCCGCTCGCTCAACAACATCGCCTCCTCCGGCGCCCAGCTGGTCGGGCTCGCCGGCGGCGGCATCGCCGTGGCGGCCCTGGGCCCGCGCGGGGCGCTGCTCGTCGCGGCCGCGATCCAGCTGGCCGTCGCGGCGGCGATCCGGCTGCGGCTGCCCGACCTGCCGGCGCTCCACCCGGCGGACGGCGCCGTCGTCCGCCGGAGCTGGAGCGGCAACGGCACGCTGCTGCGGACCCGGCCGGTGCGACGGCTGCTGCTGGCCCAGTGGCTGCCGTCCGCCTTCGTGGCGAGCGCGGAGTCCCTGGTCGTCGCCTACGCCGGGGGCCGGGGCTTCGCTCCCGGCAGCTACGGCCTCCTGCTGGCCTGCCTGCCGGTCGGCATGCTGGCCGGGGACCTGGTGCTGGGCCGGTTCGCGGCCCCCGCGCTGCGGGAGCGGCTGGTCGCCCCGCTGGCGGCACTGATGGGCCTGCCGCTGCTGCTCTTCGCCCTCGACGCCCCGGTACTCGGCTGCGCCGGGGCGCTGCTGGCCGCCGGCTTCGGCTTCGCCTACGCGCTCGGCCTGCAGCGGGCCTTCCTGGAGGCGCTCCCCGATGACCGGCAGGGTCAGGCCTTCGCCCTGCTGGGCGCGGGCAACATGACACTGCAGGGCGTCGGCCCCGCCGTCTTCGGCGCGGCCGCCGGAGTGGCGGGGACCGGCACGGCGATGGCTGCCGCCGGGGCGTCGGCCGTCGTCACCGCCGCGTGGATCGCGACCTGGCAGCGGCGACCGGGACCGGAGTCCGGTTCACGGCAGGGCGGTCAGCTCGGCGGCACGGCGCAGGTCCTTGGGACGGCCGACGGCCAGCCGCATGGCGACGAGGTCCGCGCGGTCGAGGTAACGGACCGTCAGGTCGCCGTCGCGGGCGGCCGCCGCGCGATCGAGGAAGGCTGACACGTCGAGGCCGCCCCAGGGCAGGGCGGGTGTGCACAGGTCGCCGCCGGCGCAGGCGGTGTTGAACTGGACCTTGGGGCGCTCCAGGCTCGGCAGGTCCAGCGGCAGCGGCTTCCCGTCGTCGTCGGTGAGGCGGGCGTCCACCTCGCGCAGGGCGGCCAGCAGGGCGGGCGCCTCGGCGGGGTCGCCGGACCAGAGCAGGTCCAGGTCGCCCGTCAACTCCTGGGAGCCGTGCAGGATTCCGGCGACCTGGCCGATGGCCGCGGCGCGCACGCCGTGCCGGCTCAGGGCCCGGAGCAGCGGGAAGGGGTCGAAGCCGAGGGCGCCGTCGGTGGCGAAGGTGCCCTGTTCGTCGTCCGCGTCGTCGTGCCCGATCCCGGTCGGCTCCCGGTCGGCCGTCGCCACACGGGTGCGTTCGACGGACAGGCGCAGTCGCTCGATCGGGGACAGCGGGGAGGGCACAGGAGAGGTCACCAGGGGATGGTGGCACAGGCCGGGCCACCGCTCCGAACGCATTTCGGCCGTCACACGCGCTCGTAGAACCCGTCCAGGCGCCCCCGCGCGAGCACGGGTTCCCCTCCAGGGCCGGGGACAGGTCCGTTCCCCCACGCGCCTGGCGGCGTGGACCGTCGGGACCACCGCCTCGTGCGCGAAGTCGGGACTGCGCAGGTCGAGCGTGTCCACGCCGGCGAGGTTCGGCGCGTTCCAGGCCAGACCGTCCTGGCCCGCGCGCCGGTTCTTCAGCAACGTACCGATCACTGCCACGAGTTGCCCCTCTTCCCTGTGCTCCGCCCTGACCTCGGCGTTCCCTTCACACGTATCGCGCGCCGAGCGGGAGGCCGAAGGGCGTCCGGAGCTTGCATCCGCGGACGCACCCTGTTCTCACGGCTTCCGGGCAGCGGCTGCGCTAGCGTGCGCGGGGTGAAGCCGATCACAGACGCCCAACGCCGGGCGCGACTCGGGATGCGACAGCTGTCCATTCGGGCCGGTCATCCGCGGGAGGTCGCGGACGCCCTGGTCGGCCTGCACGGGACCGACCCCGCGACCGTCTACCTCTCCCTCGGGGCCCGGCTGGCCGCCCCCTCCCCCGCCGCCGTCGAGGCCGCGCTCTACGACGAGGTCTCCCTGGTCCGCCTGCTGGCCATGCGCCGCACGCTGTTCGTCGTCCCCGACGACCTCGCCGCCGTCGTCGACTCCTCCAGCGCCCACGCCGTGGCCGCCCGCGAACGCAGGCAGGCCCTCACCTTCCTCGCCGAGAACGGGGGTTGGGACGAGTCCCGGCTGCAGGCCGTCTGCGCCGAGACGCTCGACGCGCTGCGCACGCTCGGCGCGGCCACCGGAGCGGAACTCGCCGCGGCGGTCCCGGCCCTCGCCGAGCAGTTCACCGTGGCCGCGGGCAAGCCCTACGAGGCCAAGCAGTCGGCCGGGAGCCGGGTGATCCGGTTGCTCTCCTGCGACAACCTGATCCGGCGCGACCGGCCGAAGGGCGGCTGGACATCGAGCGCCTACCGCTGGACGCCGAGCGAGCCCTTCCCCCAACTGCCGCCCGCCGACGCCAAGTCGGAACTGGTGCGGCGCTGGCTGGCGAGCTACGGACCGGGCACCGAGGCGGACCTCAAGTGGTGGACCGGCTGGTCCCTCGGCGACGTCCGCCGCGCCCTCGCCGCGGTCGGCGCCGAGCCGGTCGCCCTCGACTCCGGCGCGCAGGGCTTCCTGCTGCCCGGGGACGACGAGACGGTGGACGCGGCGCCGACGGCGGCCCTGCTGCCCGCGCTGGACCCGACCGCCATGGGCTGGCAGGAGCGGGACTGGTACCTGGATCCGGACCTGAAGCCCCAACTCTTCGACCGGACCGGCAACATCGGCCCCACGGTGTGGTGGGCCGGCCGGGTCGTCGGCGGTTGGGGGCAGCGCCCGGACGGGTCCGTCGCCTGGGAACTGCTCGCCCCGGTCCCCGCCCCGGGCCGCCGCGCCGTCGCCGCCGAAGCGGAACGCCTGACCGCGTTCCTCGGCGGAGTGCGCGTGACGCCCCGCTTTCGCACGCCCCTCGAGCGCCGGCTCGCGGAACCGGCACGGCCCGCACCGGGAAACCTCTGAGTTTCCTCTGAATTCCCGCGCCGGAACCTGTGATTCCGGGCCACCATGTGAGACGGCACGCGACGCACCCCGCAGCGGGGTGTGCGCTCGGGGGAACCACAGGGGGATCTGACATGCCGTCACACCGCTCCGCCGTCCTGCCCAGCCGCCGGGGGCTGATCCGCGGCATCGCCGCGGGCAGCGCCACCGCGCTCGTCAGCGCGGGCACCACGGGAGCGGCCCAGGCCGCGCCCGGGCCGGCGCCCGCACCCGCGCACCGCAAGGGCCGGGTCCGCGAGTACTGGATCGCCGCCGAGTCGTTCCCGCACAACGCCGTGCCGAACGGCAGGGACGAGATGTCCGGGGCCACCTTCACCGCGGCGCAGACCAGCTTCACCGCCCTCGGCTTCCGCGCCTACACGCCCGGCTGGGGCCGGCCGCTCCCGGCCGACCTGGGCCCGCACGGCATCGGGGCCAACACCGGTATCCCCGGTCCGGTGATCCGCGCCCAGGTCGGCGACACCCTCAAGGTCCACTTCCGCAACGACGACCACCACTACCGCTGGCCGCACAGCATGCATCCGCACGGGGTCCGCTACACCCCGGACAACGACGGCGGCTGGGTCGCCGCCTCGCCGGACACCCCCGGCACCGCCGTCCCCTACGGCGGGACCTACACGTACACCTGGACCGCCGAGCCCAGTTCGGTCGGCACCTGGCCCTACCACGACCACTCCGTCCCGCAGACCGTCCCCGGGGCGTCGTCGGGCGGCGGCATGGGCGCGATGGGCGGCGGCACCATGGAGATCGGGGCGCAGCTGGGGCTCGTCGGCGTCCTGGTGGTGACGGACCACCACACCCCCGACGTGGACCGGGAGTTCGCGCTCGTCTTCCACGACCTCTACGCGAACGACGTCCCCTCGCTGGCCCAGGACCTCGACCTGTTCAACGGCTACGCCTTCCTCGGCAACACGCCGACCTTCCACGCCCGAGCGGGCGAGCGGGTGCGCTGGCGGATCGTCGCGCTCGGGAAGGAGTTCCACGTCTTCCACCTGCACGGACACCGCTGGCGCAGCGGCCTCGGCTACCAGGGCTGGGTGGACTCCCAGATCGTCGGGCCGTCCACGTCACTGACCGTCGAGTACACCGAGGACAACCCGGGCGACTGGCTCTACCACTGCCATGTGGTGGACCACATGATGGGGGGCATGGTCGGCCGCTACACCGTCTCGGGCTGACGACCGGTCCCGTCCCCGCCGGCGGGGTCCGCGTCCCCGTCCGCTTCGCCGTCCGTGTCCGTGAGCAGCAGGTCGAGCCGGCCCACATGGCGGCTCGTCAGCTCGCGGACGCCGGCGAGGTCGCGGGCCAGCATCAGGTCGAGCAGCCGCTCGTGCTCCATCGCGGAGTCGATCAGCAGCCCGGCCTCGAGCAGCGCGGTGATGCCGTAGAGGCGGGCCCGCTGGCGGATCTGCCGGACGGTCTCCAGCAGGTGCTGGTTGCCGTGCAGGGCCAGCACCCCCAGGTGGAACTCGTGGTCCGCCTCCAGGAACCCGAGCAGGTCGCCCTCCGCCGCCGCCCGCACGGTCTCCTGCGCGGGCTCGCGCAGCGACTCCAGCTCGTCGGCCTCGGCCGCGGCGGCCACCTGGACGAAGGCGGGCACCTCCAGCAGCATCCGGATCTCGCAGAAGTCCAGGAGGTCCTTGGTCTTCATCGCCGCGACCCGGAAGCCCTTGTTGGGCACCACCTCGACCAGCCCCTCCTTCACCAGGTCGAGCATGGCCTCGCGGACGGGCGTGGCGGAGACGCCGAACTCGGCGGCCAGCGCGGGCGCGGAGTAGACGGTGCCGGGGCGCAGCTCACCGGTCAGCAGGGAGGCGCGCAGCGCGGTGGTGACCTGCGCCCGCAGGCTCTGGCGTGCCTGCACGGACGGCAGGTTCAGCGCGTCCATGCCCCTGATCTCCACGGCTGCGTGCTCCTCCTGATCCCGCCCTGGCGTCTCCGACCGCGTGCCCGACGGCCACGGCCGGGACATGACCGTACCTCATATCGGAACCCGGCGCTCCACCTGGCAAGGCTCTGACCAGCCATGATGTGATCAGTTCGCGTCAGGACTGCATGTCCGGGATTCCTGTCGGGTCGGTGTCAGGCTTCCCCGGCGGGCACCAGCTCCGCGAGTTCGGTGCGGGAGGCGACGCCGAGCTTGGGGTACGCCTTGTAGAGGTGGTAGCCGACGGTCCGGGCACTCAGGAAGAGCTGCGCGGCGATGTCCCGGTTCGACAGCCCCTGCGCGGCGAGCCGGACGATCTGCGCCTCCTGCGGGGTGAGCCCGGCGAGCGGACCGGCGGCGGCCGGGCGCTCGGCGCCGGCGGCCGCACCGGTCGCGTCGAGCTCGGTCCGGGCCCGCTCGGCCCATGGCCGGGCGCCGAGTTGACGGAACGTCTGCTCGGCGGCGCGCAGGGGAGAGCGCGCCTCGGCCTTGCGCCGGCCGCGGCGCAGCCACTCGCCGTAGAGCAGCTGGGTGCGGGCGAGCTCCCAGGGGCGGGGCTGCTTGGCGTGCAGGTCGAGGGCCGCCGTGTAGAGGCTCTCGGCGAGCTCGTCCGGGGCGAGCATTGCGTGACAGCGGCGGACCAGCGCGTCCGCCCACGGCCGCCCGGAGTGCCCTGCCCAGCGCTCGAACCATGCCAGCGGCTCCTCCACCCGCTCGGGCCGGCGCAGCCGGACCGCGGCCTCGACCAGGTCGGGGACGGAACGGACCGCGGAGACATGGTAGTTCTGAGGGCTCCGGGCGAGCGCGTCGAGATGGGCGAGCGCGTCCTCGGCGCGCCCGGCGCCGAGCTCCAGCAGGCCGAGAGCCCAACGTGCCCATGGAGCACCGGAGTTGCCGCTGGCGAGGGCGGCGTCGGCGTGGTCGCGGCACTCTTCGTCCGCGCCACGGGTGGCGGCGAGGTACGCGAGGAAGCCGCGCATCTGGCCGACCCAGAGCGACTGGTCGCTGTCCAGCGCGAACTGCAACGCCTCGGCGGCCTGGGCGGCCGCGGACTCGGGACGCCCCTCGAAGAGCTCGGCCTCGGCGAGGAAGAAGAGGAGGGTGGGCAGGGCCCCGAACGCCCCTGTTTCCCGCGCCTCGCGGGTGAGCCTGCGCGCCAGGTCCAGCGTCTCGTCGTCGTGCCCGGGCACGAGGCTCGCCCCGCACGGCAGTATCAAATCCACCGGCACCGCCGCCCCCGCCCTCCGGGCCGCCCGCTCCACCTCCTCCAGCGTCATCCTCCCCGGAACGCCAACCCCCGCCAGCGCCAAGCCTCTTACGCCCCCAGGCCCGGCAGCAGCCTGGCTCCCAACCCCACCCGCCGCCGCCGCGGCGGCGGCGGGGGCCAGGCCCCCCGGCGCAGCCGCGGCAGGCCCAGACTGCCCGCCGCTCCGCGGCGCAGCCCCGGCGGCAGAGCCCGCCGCAGGCACCGACCCCGACACGCCACCGCTCCGCGGCGAAGCCGCCGACTCGGCACCCACACCCCCACCCAAGGACACCCCCGACCCGCCCGGCGCAGCAGCAGCGCCGACAGGCCCGGCAAGGCCGCCGCTCCGCGGCGAAGTCGCGGGGGCGCGGTGCGGGGCGCCCGGCGGGGTGGGGAGGTGGGCCAGGGTGGTGGTCAGGTAGTGGACGACGGGGGACGCCGGGTCGGCCGGGGGCAGGGGGAGGGCGCGGAGAGCGCCGAGCACGGCGTGGACGGAGGAGGCGTCGTCGTACCAGGCTGCGTGGACGGCCTGCACCAGGACCCGCGCCGCCGGGCCCGGGGCCGAGGAGGAGACCAACTCGGCTGCCTCCAGCAGCAGTTGGTACGCCGACCGGTAGTCGGCCCGCCAGAACTCGGCCACGCCCCGCGCGAACAGCAGATGGGCCCGCGTCATCTCGTCCGGCTCCGGGCCGGCTAGCGCCGTGGCGGCCAGCTCCTCCGCGCGGCGGACCTCGCCCGCCTCCAGCGCCGCCTCCACCGCCGCGACCGTAAGCTCCCGGGCCCGCGCCATATCCGGGCTCAGCCGGGCCGCCCGCTCG